>ONGV01000164.1 GCA_900317445.1 uncultured Eubacteriales bacterium
ATTTTGAAAATAAATTTGAAGAAGGAGAAGATGAAGAAATGAAAAAGATAGTAAGAGTTAATGGAATGAATTGTTCACATTGTCAAGCAAAGGTAGAAAGTGCATTATCAGCATTAGATGGAGTATCAGAAGCAAAGGTAAATTTAAAGAAGAAAATTGCAGTAGTAACTTTAGAAAAAGAAGTAAATGATGATACTTTATTAAAAGCTGTAAATGATGCAGGATTTACAGGAGTTTCAGTAGAAGTAAAGAAAGGACTATTTGGAAAATAAAAACTTAAGGTGGAAAGGATTATGAAGGGAGATAAGAAAAAAGTAACTCAATTATTAAAAACTGCAAGAGGACAAATTGATGGAATATTAAAAATGATAGAAGAGGATAGATATTGTATTGATATATCTAATCAACTTTTAGCAGTAGAATCTATTATAGGAAAGGCAAATAAAGAAGTTATTCGTGGCCATATGCATCATTGTGTTAAAGAAGCTTTTCAGTCTGGAGAAGAAGAAAAAAAGATAGATGAAATAATATCCCTTATAGACAAAATGTCTAAAAAATAAGTATATTTAAGGTAAAAAGTTATGAAGTTTTTCTTAATTAAATTTTAAATTTATTGTTTTTAGTATATAATGTGATATAGTAAACTTTATGAATATTATTTGAACTTAAGAAATTGGAGGAAAGAATGAAAAAGTTAATTAAGAAAATGGAAGATAGTTCTATTATTTTTACAATACTAGCTTCGTTTTTTGTTACCCTAATAATTGAGGTATTAAGTGAAGGTGGATTTAAAGGAGCTATAAATCATATAACTGGAAATCCACTTATATTTGTATATAGCATTATGATTTTATTTGCAACATATCAACTTGCATTTTTATTAAAAAGACGAATTTTTTATATAAGTTTAGTTTCTATTGTGTGGATTGGCTTAGCAACAACAAATGCTATAATATTATCTAACAGAGTAACTCCACTTACTTATATAGATTTAAAAATGTTTTCTAATGTATTAACAATATTAAATAAATATCTTAATGGATTTCAATTAGGATTAATGGTAGTAGCTTTAATATTAGTAGCAATATGTTTGGTGTTTATGTTTATTTATTCACCAAAAAGAACTAAAAAGATATCATATAAAAGAAATTTAGCTTGCATATTAGCATATACAGCCTTCTTTTTAATGACAACTGTTGTGTTAATAAAACAAGGATTTTTATCTATTTATTTTGGAAATATAGCAAATGCTTATTTAGAATATGGTTTCCCTTATAGTTTTTGTAGTACTGCTATAAATACTGGAGTTTCTAGACCAAAGGATTATTCCGAAAAGCGTATTAATGAAATAAAAGAAAAAATTAAAGATGAAGAAAGTAAAAATGAAAAAGTTAATGTAATAATGCTTCAATTAGAATCTTTCTTTGATCCTAGTCATGTAAAAGGAATAACATTATCAGAAAATCCAATTCCTACATTTACTGAATTTAGAGATAAATATTCATCAGGCTATTTAACTGTTCCAGGATATGGAGCAGGTACTGCAAATACTGAATTTGAAGTTATGACAGGAATGTCTTTAGATTATTTTGGAACTGGAGAGTATCCATATAAGACAATACTTAAAAAGAAAACTTGTGAAAATATAAACTATACTTTAAAAGATTTAGGTTATAGTACCCATGCAATTCATAATAATAGATCAACATTTTATAGCAGAAATGTTGTATTTCCTAATTTAGGATTTGATACATTTACTTCATTAGAATTTATGAATGCATATGATTTAAATCCTATAGAGTGGGCTAAGGACAAGTATCTAACAGAAGAAATAATGAAATGTTTAAAATATAATGATAATCCAGATTATATATACACTATATCAGTACAAGGTCATGGTGAATATCCAAAGGAAGTTGTAGATGAAAATCAAACAATAACAATTGATGGCATTGAAGATGAAGGTGAAAGAAATGCCTTTGAATATTATGTTAATCAAATTCATGAAATGGATGAATTTGTAAAAGACCTTACAGAAACATTAGAAAATTATGATGAAAAAGTTATATTAGTAATGTATGGAGACCATTTACCAACATTACATATAGGTGGAAAACAAATTTCAGATGATATGTTAACAAATGGAGATATGTATCAAACACAATATATTATGTGGAATAACTTTGGATTAGAAAAGCAAGATAAAGATTTATTTGCATATCAATTATCAGCAGAAATTGCAAATAGATTAGATATTCATAATGGAACTTTAATAAAATATCATCAACAATTCCAAAATGCACCTGATTACCAACAAGGATTAAGATTATTACAATATGATATGCTTTATGGAAAACAATATATATATGGAAGAACTAATCCATTTAAACCAACAGATATGAGATATGATGTAGAAGATGTAAAAATAGATAGAGTATATACAGCTAATGACAATATATATGTTGCTGGAGAAAACTTTACTGAATATAGTGCTGTTTATGTAAATGATAAAAAATTAAAAACAATTTTCATTAACAAAGAACTTTTAGAAGTTGAAAATGAAAAGTTAGATGATGAAGATGATATTTATATTATGCAAATAGGTGCAAATGGAAAGAGTAAACTTAGCAAATCAGAAAATTATTTTTATAAAAAAGAACCTGAAAAAGAATAAAAATTAATAATAAAAACAAAGGAAGAGGACTGATTTAGGCCTCTTTCTTGTTTATCAAGTCCTTGTATAGAAAATTAATTATATAATTCTAAATAAAAAATAAAAAGAGGTTCTAGTTGAGACAATTATTGAGACAAACAAAGAAAAAAGCCATATCAAAAAGTTACTTAAACTTAGTGATATAGCCATTCATTAAATTCTATGGTGCTGGTAGCCGGGGTCGAACCGGCACGGTGTTGCCACCGGTGGATTTTGAGTCCACTGCGTCTGCCATTCCGCCACACCAGCATTTTATATGTTTTAAATGCAATTAAAATGGTATCATATTTAAGCTTAAAAAGCAAGAAATAAATTTTTTTAAGAAAATTGATAAGTTTTTTGTATAAATTTGTTGTTAGAATTAAATTCATTTGATAAAATAGATACTAGGATAAAGTTATCCCAAGTGGGACAAATTTTGACCTAGTATTAATATTTTAATTTCAGCTGATGTAATTAATAATTAGGGAGGAGAAAAAAGTATATGATGTATTCAAAAGAAGTTGAAGAAATGTGCGTAGTTGCTAAAGGCGTAAATCATGGACCAGCACCTATTCCAGAAGAAGGAAAATGGGTACAAGCTAAAGAAGTAAAGGATATTTCTGGTTTAACTCATGGTATTGGTTGGTGTGCACCTCAACAAGGAGGATGTAAATTAACTCTAAATGTTAAGGATGGTATTATTCAAGAAGCTTTAGTTGAAACAATTGGATGTTCTGGAATGACTCACTCAGCAGCTATGGCATCAGAAATATTACCAGGAAAGACAATATTAGAAGCATTAAACACAGACTTAGTTTGTGATGCTATAAACACAGCTATGAGAGAATTATTCTTACAAATAGTATACGGAAGAACTCAAACTGCTTTCTCAGAAGGTGGACTACCAATAGGAGCAGGTCTTGAAGACTTAGGAAAGGGTCTAAGAAGCCAAGTTGGTACTATGTACGGAACTTTAGCTAAGGGACCAAGATACTTAGAAATGGCAGAAGGATATGTAACTGATGTTGCAGTAGATGCTGACGATGAAATAATCGGATACAAGTTCGTTCACCTTGGAAAGATGATGGAAATGATCGGAAAAGGAATGGATGCTAACGAAGCATTAGAAAAAGCTAAGGGTCAATACGGAAGAGTTGACGATGCAGTAAAATTCATAAACCCAAGAAATGAATAATTAGTAAGGTAAGGAGGAATTTAAATCATGGCATTATTTGAAAGTTATGAAAGAAGAATAGGACAAATCACTCCAGTATTAGAAAAGTACGGAATGAAAACATTAGAAGATGCTAAAGAAGTTTGCGCTTCTATAGGAATAGATCCATATACAATAGTTAAGGAAACTCAACCAATCGCATTTGAAAATGCTGGATGGGCTTACACATTAGGTGCTGCAATAGCAATAAAGAAGGGATGTACTAAGGCTGCTGACGCTGCTGAAGCTATCGGAGAAGGATTACAAGCTTTCTGTATTCCAGGATCTGTTGCAGATGACAGAAAAGTTGGATTAGGACATGGTAACTTAGGAGCTATGCTTTTAAGAGAAGAAACTAAATGTTTCGCATTCTTAGCAGGACACGAATCATTCGCTGCTGCTGAAGGTGCTATAAAGATAGCTGAAAAAGCTAACAAAGTAAGAAAAGAACCATTAAGAGTTATCTTAAACGGTCTTGGAAAAGATGCTGCTAAGGTTATTTCAAGAATTAATGGATTCACATATGTTCAAACTGAGTTTGACTTCTACACTGGAAAAGTTACTATTGTTTCAGAAAAAGCTTACTCTAATGGAGATAGAGCTAAGGTTAGATGTTACGGTGCTAACGATGTTAGAGAAGGTGTTGCTATAATGCATATGGAAGGTGTTGATGTATCAATCACTGGTAACTCAACTAACCCAACAAGATTCCAACACCCAGTTGCAGGAACATACAAGAAAGAATGTATAGAACAAGGTAAGAAATACTTTTCAGTTGCATCAGGTGGTGGAACAGGAAGAACTCTTCACCCAGATAACATGGCTGCAGGTCCAGCTTCTTATGGTATGACAGATACAATGGGAAGAATGCACTCAGATGCACAATTTGCAGGTTCATCATCAGTTCCAGCTCACGTTGAAATGATGGGTCTTATCGGTATGGGTAACAACCCAATGGTAGGAGCTACAGTTGCAGTAGCAGTTGCTGTTGAAGAAGGAATGAACAAGTAGTAATATCAATGCTTTCAAGGATTTTTAATAAATCGAATTAAGATTGATTAATTACTAAAATATATACCCCAATATGGATTTGTCAACAAATTGTCAACATTGAAAAAACTTGTTGAAAGTTTATATTGGCAACTTTGAAGAAAATAAAGCTTAAGATATGCTAAAGAAGTGTATCTTGGGCTTTTTTTCATATAGGAACAGATGCTGTAATAATTAAATAACGATATTTGATAAAAAATAGTTTTCAAAGATGTTATTGTTGAATAAATATATTATAGGTATCAATAATAAGGAAAAATATATGAGATTTTTATCAAGGTTATTTAGAAAGAATTCTATAAA
>ONGV01000306.1 GCA_900317445.1 uncultured Eubacteriales bacterium
AAAGAAATTAGAACCAATTGAATATTTAACAATAGATGTTCCAGAAGAATTTATGGGACCTGTTATGGAAAAGCTTGGACCAAGAAAGGGAGAAATGGTAAACATGACTTCTGCAGTAAATGGTTATACAAGACTAGAATTTAAAATCCCTGCAAGAGGACTTATAGGATTTAGAAATGAATTTATGACAGATACAAAGGGTAATGGAATAATGAACCATGTATTTGATAGTTATGAACCATACAAGGGAGAAATTCCAACAAGAAGCAGAGGTTCAATAGTTTCTTTTGAAACAGGTGAAGCTATAGCTTATGGATTATTTAATGCTCAAGAAAGAGGTCAACTATTTATAGGACCTGGAACTCCTGTATATCAAGGAATGATAGTTGGTGTATGTGGAAGAGCAGAAGATATAGACATAAATGTATGTAAAGGAAAGAAACTTACAAACACAAGAGCTTCAGGTTCAGATGAAGCAGTTAAGTTAGTACCACCAGTAATAATGTCTCTTGAAAATGCTTTAGAGTTTATAAATAATGATGAACTTGTAGAAATTACACCTAATAATATAAGAATGAGAAAAATTATATTAGATAGTGCTGAAAGAAAAAAAGCTATAAGCAGAAATAAAAGATAATCTTTTGAATAATAATAATTTATATTATAATAAAGTAAATGGTCTAAAAGGCTATTTACTTTTATTATATTATGGGAGGATTATATGAAAAAGAAAAAGGCAATACTATTATTAATAGTATTAATATTGGTTTTGGCTATAGGTGTATTAGAGTACTGTAATGGAGTTGTGGAAAAACCTTTAAAATCTAATGGGGATAAAATAGAAATAGTTATAGATGAAGGGGAAAGCTTTTATTCTCTTTTAGACACTTTATCTAAAAAAGGAATTTTAAAAAATAAAGAAATTATAAAGCTTAAATTAAAGCTAGATAATAAAACTAATATAAATTTAATTCCTGGAAAATATGAAATAAAAACTAATGTAACTCTTGAAAAACTTATAGAAATATTAGAAACAGAAGATTTAAATGAAAATAGAGTTTCTATAACAATTCCTGAAGGGTATGATATAGAAGAAATGGGAGCATTATTTGAAGAAAAAGGATTATTTTCTAAAGATGAATTTTTAAATGCAGTTAAAAGTTATGAACTTCCAAGTTATGTTAAAAAGGATGATAATAAAAAATATAATTTAGAAGGTTATTTATTCCCAGATACATATTTTTTTGATAAAGATGTTACTCCGAAGGAAGTAATATCTTCAATGATTAGTGAATTTGAAAAAACTTTAAAAAAAGTAGAAGAAGAAACTAAAGTTACAATTAAGGAAGATGAAATAGAAAAAATAATAACAATAGCTTCTTTAGTTGAAGAAGAAGCAGAACTTGAAGAAGAGAGAGATTTAGTATCTTCAGTTATATATAATAGATTAGAAAAAGGAATGAAATTAGAATTTTGTTCAACAATAAATTATGCTTGGGGAGAACATTTGCCACAGGTTTTAAATAAACATTTAGAAATAGATTCTCCTTATAACACTTATAAAAATTCAGGGCTTCCAATAGGTCCTATAACAAATCCAGGGGAAAAATCAATAATTGCAGCTGTAAAGCCAGCACAAACAGATTATTTATACTTTATGCTATTATATAATCAAGGGGGAAAACATCATTTTTCTACTACTGGAGCAGAGCATGAAAAAGTAAAAAAGGAAGAAGAAGCTAAAGCAAAGGCTAATTAATTATTTTTTGGAGGAAAAAAATGAGTAATATAACTTATGACTATATGGAAGAATATATTAGAGGATTAATTCCAGATAGAACAGGAGTTTTAAAAGAAATAGAAGATTTTGCAAGAGAAAATAAAGTACCAATAGTTCAAAAAGAAACAGGAAAGTTTCTTGAATTTATGGTAAGTATGAAAAAGCCTCTTAGAATTTTAGAGTTAGGAACAGCTATAGGCTTTTCCTCAATATTAATGTATGAAGCAAGTGGAAATAATCCAGATATAGTTACTATTGAAAGAGATGAAAAAATGATAGAACTTGCAAAGATTAATCTTAAAAGATTTAATCTTCAAGATAAAATAAAAATAGAAGAAGGAGATTGTTTAGAGGTTTTAGAAAAACTTCAAGAACCTTTTGATTTAATTTTTATGGATGCAGGAAAAGGACATTATAATCATTTCTTGCCACATTGTTTAAGACTTTTAAAAGAAGATGGAATAATAATTGCAGATAATGTATTATTTAGAGGAATGGTAGCTTCAAAGGAACTTGTAAAGAGAAGAAAAATTACCATAGTAAAAAGAATGAGAACATATTTAGAAATGGTATCTAGTGATGAAAATTTAATTACATCAGTAATTCCTATGGGAGATGGAATTGCAATTACCAAGAGGAGGAAATAAAAAATGAGAAAGCCAGAAATTTTGGCACCAGCAGGAAATTTAGAAAAATTAAAAACGGCTATAGATTATGGTGCAGATGCAGTTTATCTAGGAGGAAGTAAACTTAATTTAAGAGCTTTTGCAGATAATTTTACTAATGAAGAAATGGCAGAAGGTGTTAAATATGCCCATGATAGAGGAAGAAAAGTTTATGTAACTATGAATGTATATCCTCATAATAGTGATTTAATAGGAATAGAAGATTATTTAAGAGAACTTTATAAATTAAATGTAGATGCTATTTTAGTTGCAGACCCATCAATACTTGTAATAGCAAAGGAAGTTGTTCCAAATTTAGAAATACATTTAAGTACTCAAGCTAATAATGTAAATTGGAAATCTGCAAAGTTTTGGTATGACCAAGGTATAAAAAGAATAGTTTTAGCTAGAGAATTATCATTAAAGGAAATAAAAGAATGTCATGATAATCTTCCAGAAGAATGTGATTTAGAAGCCTTTGTACATGGTTCTATGTGTATGAGTTATTCAGGAAGATGTCTTCTATCTAATTATATGACAGGAAGAGATGCAAATAGAGGAGCTTGTGCTCAACCTTGTAGATATAAATATTATTTAGTTGAAGAAAAAAGACCTGGAGAATATTATCCAATTATGGAAGACGATAAGGGTACTTACATAATGAATTCAAAAGATTTATGTATGATAGAACATATTGATGATGTTATAAATGCAGGAGTTTATTCTTTAAAAATAGAAGGAAGAATGAAAAGTCCTTATTATGTAGCAGCAGTTGTAAAGGTCTATAGACAGGCAGTAGATGAATATATGAAGGACCCAGAAAATTATAAAGCTAAGCCAGAATGGATGGAAAGCTTAATGAAAGTAAGTCATAGACGTTATCATACAGGATTTTATTATGGAAAGTCAGAAACTCAAATATTTGATTCATCATCTTACATAAGAAATGCAGATATTGTTGGAGTTGTAAGAGAATATGATGAAAATACAAAAATAGCAACAATTGAACAAAGAAACAAAGTCTTTGAAGGAGATGTTGTTGAAGTATTAAGACCAGAAGGTTCACCATTTAATGTTACTTTAAAAGACATGAGAGAAATTTCAGGAGAAAAAATAGAAAATGCACCTAGAGCTCAAATGTTATTTAAGGTTCAAGTGGAAACTCCATTAAAGCCAAAAGATATGTTAATAAAAGAAAAATAAAATTTGAATAAAATGCTTCCATTTTGTTAATAATTCAATAAAGTGGAGGTGTTTTTTATTATTAGGTATAAAAATAAAAAAAGAATTATTCAAGTATTAGCACTTTTTCTTACAATATTAATTTTATTAGGAGTTAGATTATTTTTTTTACAGCTATATCCTACAGAAAAAGTAGTAGCACAGTATGAAAATCATCAAAGTGAACAAATATCAGATTCAAAATATGAAATTTTAGATACAAATGAAAATAGCTTAATGAAATACAATAATAAATATGTTTTAGTAATAGATTCAAAGCCCTTTAGTTTAAATAATTATGAGGAAACTTTAAAGGATTTAATGGCTTTAAATTTTATTATGAAAGGGGAAGATGATAAATTTAATTTTACTAATATTATGAAATCTAATGGAAAGGTATATTATGAAATATCAGAAGATACTTATAAAAAAATTAATTCATTAAAAGATATTAAGGGTATATATACTTATGTATATAGTGAAGTAGATAGAAAAAAAGCTTGGATGGTAAGTAGTTTTCTTTCAAAAATAGAAAATAATAAAATAGAAAATACACTTCTTTGGAAAATAGATAAATATGTAGAGAATAATAAACTTCCTATGGAGGATTTTTATCTTGATAGTAAAGGAATATATAGTGAAAATAAAATTAATATTAGTGAAGAAAACAAAAATATAAAACTTACTATAAATAAAGATTTTGAAGAAAGGGTTCGTGAAGTATTAAAGAAAGAAGAATATGAAGAATTAGATAATGTAGCTGTAATGATAATGGAAGCAGAAACAGGAAAAATTAGAACTATGGTTCAAAAGGATGAAAGCGAAGCAAATTTAAATTTAGCTATAGAAGGAATAGGATATGAACCAGGTTCAATATATAAGCTTATTACTTTAGGAGCAGCCTTAGATAAAGGAGTAATAACATTAGAAAATACTTTTAGTTGTAATTCGCAAATATGTGCAAAAAATAATTGTCATGGCTTTTTAACAGTAGAAGAGGCTTTAGTAAAGTCTTGTAATGATGTATTTGGTAAGGTAGGAAATTTAGTTGGATATGAAACCTTAATGGAATATTCAGAAAAACAAGGTTTATTTAATAGGGTATTAAATCTTCAAGGTGATGGAATAAATGAATCTGAAGGGGTAAAGCCTACTATAGAAGCTGGTATGAACAATATATCAATAGGACAGTGTTTTAATGTAACACCTATACAAATGCTAGGAGCTATTAATACAATAACTAATAATGGAGTATATGTAAAACCTTACTTAATTGAAAATATATTAGATAAAGATAATAATGTAGTAGAGGAATTTTCTTCTGAAAGTACAAAGGTATATAATCAAATAACAACACGTCTTTTAAAAAAATCAATGAAATCTGTAGTTGAAAGAGGAACTGGAAAAAAGGCAATGGTAGAAGGTATTGATATAGGAGGAAAAACAGGTTCTGCAACTTCTGGAACTAATAGTGGAACTCATGGATGGTTTGTTGGATATTTTAATATAAATGAAAAATATTATACAATGATTGTTTTTGTGCCTAATATACAAAGTAATAAAGAAAATGGAGAAGAAGTTGGTGGAGGTAGTACAGCAGCACCAATTTTTAAAGATATAGTTGAAAAATTAGTATATTAATGTTAATAAATCCCTTGTTTTTTGAATAGTATAGTATTAAGCACTGCTAGGAGGAGCAAGGTGTTTTTATTAACAAATTTTTTAGAGATTATATCAAACACAATTTTATTATCAGGATATATTTCTGGTAATAATATATTTCCATTACCATTAGATGAAGAGGAAGAAAAATTTTATTTAGAGAAATTAAGGGAAGGAGATAAAGAAGCAAAGAAAGTACTTATAGAAAGAAATCTTCGCTTGGTAGCTCATATTGTAAAAAAATATTCATTTCCTAATAAAGATGTAGATGAATTAATTTCAATAGGAACAGTTGGTCTTATTAAAGCAATAGATTCTTTTAACTGTTCTAAAGGTACAAGACTTGCCACATATGCTTCTAGATGTATTGAAAATGAAATATTAATGTTATTTAGAAATAATAAAAAACAAAGAAATGAAGTATATTTACAAGAACCTATAGGCGTCGATAAAGAAGGTAACGAAATTTGCCTAATCGACGTTTTAAGTAGCGAAAAGGACTCTGTAATAGATAAGGTAGAAAGTAAATTAGAAATAAAATCTCTATATAAAAAAATGCAAGAGGTTTTAACAGAAAGAGAATATAACATAATTATAATGAGATATGGTTTAGATGATGGAAGAAATAGAACTCAAAGAGAAATTGCAGGTCTTTTAAATATATCAAGATCATATGTTTCAAGAATAGAGAAAAAGGCATTAAAAAAACTGAAAAAGTCACTTAGTAATAATAGTTAAAATTAATTCTTAAAGAATTTTAAAGCTATTTAATAAATAAAGCATATTATGTATAGAATTGTAATATTAAATGTGATAAAATAGAATTCAAGGAAATATTTTTTATACAATAAGTAAAGGAATACATTAGCTTTATATAGGAATTTAGGAGGAAAAGTGATGTACGTATTAAATGAATTATTAACAAAAACAAATGAACTATTTGGATCAGACGTTCATATCACAGTAGGTTTACCACCAATGGTAAGATTACATGGTCAATTAACACCACTAGGAGAAGAGGCTTTAACACCATTAGATACTGAAAATTTTGCAAAGGAAATTCTTGGAGCAACTAAATTCAAAGAATATTGTGAAATAGGTGAATATGATATAGCATATGCAATACCAGGGGTTGCTAGATTCAGGGTTAACCTTTATAAAGATAGAGGAACTCATGCAATAGCATTAAGATTAATTACTGAAGGAGTACCAACATTAGATGGATTAAGACACCCTTCAATATTAAAGGATTTAACAAAAAAGAGAAGAGGACTTGTACTTGTAACAGGACCAACAGGTAGTGGTAAGTCTACAACTCTTGCTGCTATGATAGATGAAATAAATTCAAATAGAAGTGAACATATTATAACTCTTGAAGACCCAATAGAATATTTACACCAACATAAAAAATCTATAGTAAACCAAAGAGAAGTTGGAAACGATACTCAAAGCTTTAATAATGCATTAAGAGCTATACTAAGAGAAGATCCAGATGTTATTCTAATTGGAGAAATGAGAGACTTTGAAACTATACAAATAGCTCTTACAGCAGCAGAAACTGGACACTTAGTATTTTCAACTCTTCATACTATTGGTGCAGATAAAACAATCGATAGAGTTATTGACGTATTCCCACCACATCAACAACAACAAATAAGAGTACAGTTAGCTGGTGTTTTACAAGGAATAATATCTCAACAATTAATGCCTACAGCTGATAATAAATCAAGAGTTGCAGCCCTTGAGGTAATGACAATAACACCTGCAATACAAAATCTTATAAGAGAAGGTAAGAGCCATCAAATTATATCTTCAATTCAAACTGGTGCTAAATATGGAATGAAAACAATGGATATGGCACTTGCTGATTTATATAAGCAAAGAAAGATTACTAAAGAAACAGCACTTCAATATGCTGTAGATAAAGAAGTTTTAAAGAGAATGATGATTATGTAAAAAAATCTTATAAAATTGTAGCCTAAAGCTATAAAAAGGAAGTATAATAAAGGAGAGATGTAAAAGCATTTCTCTTTTATTATTATTAAAATAAAGTATTGAGGAGTGGAGACGAAAGAGATGCAAGATGTATTAATAACAGTAGTTGATTTTGGAAGTAAAAAACTTTCGGCTTCTTTAGGAAAAGGGACAGGAACAGAAGTAGAAATAGTTGCAAGTCAAAATGTTCCATCCAAAGGAGGAATAAAAAAAGGAATAGTTGAAGATATAGATATTTGTAAAGAGTCACTAGGAGAAGTATTAAAAAAATTAGAATGGCTTTCTGGTGAAAAGATAGAAGAAATCTATGTTGGAATATCATCTAAAAACCTTAGAGTTACTGAAAGTGATGGAGAGATTTACCTTGAAAAAGGGGAAGTAAGAGAAATAGATAAAAAAGATGTTATAGAAGATGCTAAAGAAAAAGTTTCACTAGCAGAAGGTGAAGAAATTGTAGATACATTAGTTAATTTTTATACTTTAGATGGAAGAATAATAGATAAAGATATAAATGGTCTTCAAGGAAAAGATTTAAGAGTAAACATAACATTTATTTTAGGTTATAAAAAAGAATTAAATAAATATAAAGATATAGTTAAAGCAGCTAATTATAAGTTAAAAGGCTTTGTAGTAAACATTGTAAGTGGAAAAAATGTATTTTTATATGAAGATAAATCAATGGGAATGCATGCTTTAGTAGATGTAGGAGCAGAGATAACAGATATAGCTATTTTTAATAATGGAATACTAAAATACATATCTTCAGTACAATTAGGGGGAGAAAATATTACTAAAGACCTTTCTATTTGCGGAGAATATTCATTAGCAGAAGCAGAAAATTTAAAAAATATTTATAGTAAAAATTATGAAAGTATGTATAATGATAAAACTACAGATGATATCATCGAAGTTGGAAGTACAAAGGTTTCAAAAGAATTATTTTATGGAGTAACACAGGCTAGATTAGAAGAAATTATAAAATATATTAACTTAGAACTAAAAAAGACTTCCTTTTATGAAGGAATTTGTAGTATAATTATCTATGGAGATGGACTAGTTAACTATGAAAATGTTGTTTCAATTGTAGACAATATTATTGAGAAAAAATTTAAAGTTGTAACTAAGACAGAACTTGGTATGAAAAACTTAGCAGATATTTCTTCTTTAGCAGATGTTAAAGAAGTATATGATAGATTAAGTTTAATTGATGAAGAAAAGATAGAAATAGAAAAATCTAAAGAAGAATATAAAAACAGTTATGTTAAAGAAATTAATGATGAATATGAAGATGATGAGAAACCAAAGGGATTTATTCAAAAAATTAAGAAGTTCCTAATGGGAAGGTATTAAAGGAGGAGTTATTTTGTTAGATTTTGAAGTTGATATGCAGGAATTAACTAACATAAAAGTTATAGGATGCGGCGGCGGCGGAAGCAATGCTGTTAATAGAATGATAGTAGAAGGTTTAAAAAATGTTGAATTTATTGCTATAAATACAGATAAACAAGCCTTAATGCTTTCACATGCGGATCAAAAAATACAAATTGGTGAGAAGTTAACTAAAGGACTTGGAGCAGGAGCTAATCCAGAAATTGGACAAAAAGCTGCTGAAGAAAGTAGAGAAGAGATAACAGCTGCAATAAAGGGAGCAAACATGGTATTTATTACTGCTGGAATGGGTGGAGGAACAGGAACTGGTGCAGCACCAGTTGTAGCTGAAATTGCTAAATCTTTAGAGATTTTAACAGTAGGTGTAGTAACAAAACCGTTCCCATTTGAAGGTAAAAGAAGAATGAGATATGCTGAAATAGGTATAGCTAATTTAAAAGAAAAGGTAGATACTTTAGTAATAATACCAAATGAAAGATTATTATCAATGGCAGATAAAAAGACTACTCTTTTAGATTCATTTAAATTAGCAGATGATGTATTAAGACAAGGTGTTCAAGCAATATCAGACCTTATTACAATACCAGGTGTAGTTAATGCTGACTTTGCTGATATAAAAGCTGTTATGTTAGATAAAGGTTTAGCACATATGGGAGTTGGATATGGTAAAGGAGATACAAGAGCTTCTGATGCTGTAACTCAAGCTATTTCTTCTCCATTGTTAGAAACTTCTATAGATGGAGCTACTGGAGTTATATTAAACTTTACAGGTGGTGCTGATTTAGGAGCATTAGAAGTATATGAAGCAGCAGATGTAGTAAGAGAATCTGCAGACCCAGATGCAAACATAATATTTGGAGCTGTAATAGATGAAAATTTAAAGGATGAAATAAGAATAACTGTTATAGCAACAGGTTTTGAACTTGAAGATGGAGAAAATTCTTCAGACTTAGGAAGAACAATTGAAAGACCTAAGAAACATACAGTAAAAGAAGAATTTCAAAAACCAGTAGCAGAACCAAAGTATGAAGAAGTAAAACATGAAGAACCTAAGGAAGAAGAACCAGAAATAGATATACCAGCTTTCTTAAGAAGATCTAGAAGAAATTAATATTTTTATAAATTTAAAAAGTCGATTTTTTAATCGGCTTTTTTTAATAATTTTAGTGTGAATTATTTATTTTATTTTTTATTTAGAAACTATAAAAGTTAAAAATAAAATAAATAGTATCACACTTTTTTTATTAATTTGATAATTTTATGAATATTTCTAATATTTTGGCAATGGTTAATGAAGAGATATATTTATAAATAGTTTTATCATAAAAAAAGTATAGAGTAAAAATGTAGCTTGATGTAGATAGTTGTAAAATATGAAATGAAAAAAATAAATTACTTCTATAATAAAATGACAAAATTTTGAAAATAAGATAAGTATAATTATTTTTAAAGAGGAGAGATGAAAAATGGAAATTTATTTAGATGTAATTCTCTTAGAAAATTTCATTGTGGATATCTTTTTACTCAAAATTACTTCTAAGGCTTTAAGAAAAAAAATTACCTTAAAAAGAGAAATCTTAGGAGGTGTATTAGCTACAGTATATACTTTGGTTATGATTTTTAAGTTTTTAAAAATTTTCACATTAATACCTTTTCAAATAATTGTTCTTTATGAAGTAATAAATATTTCTTTTAAAGATAGTAAATTTATTTTTAAATTAAAGGCAATGGGAATATATTTAGCAGGAGCTTTTTTATTAAGTGGATTATGTATGATGTTTTCTGTTAATGGTAGTTTAAAAAAAATTTCTAATGTTTATGAAATAAAAGATTATTCAATTAAAGGTTTACTTATTTCTGTAATGATAGTTTATATGGTTTTTAGTAGAATTTTTGAGTATATAAAAGAAAGAGCTTTAATAAGTAATTTTACTTATGATATAGAATTTTTTATAGGAAATTCAAAATATGAAATTAAAGGTTTTTTAGATACAGGCAATGAACTTAGAGAACCTATAACAAATTTTCCATGTATTATTGTAGAAGAAAACTTTATAAAAAATGTAAATGAAAAAGAAGTTTATTACATTCCATATAAAGCAATAGGTTATGTTGGAGGACTTAAGGGCTTTTTAGGAAAACAAGTGAGGATAAGGCAAGAAGGAGGAGGATGGAAAGAGATAAATGCCATTATATGTCCTTGTAAAGAGGTCCTTAGTAAGGAAAAAGATTTCAATGCATTACTTTCAAGAGGTGTCATTTAAAAGGGAGTGAAATTATGTTAAATTTAGGGCTTATTTTAAATAAATTAATGGAAAGGTTGAATATACAAGGAAATAGTCTTCATTATGTAGGTGGTAGTGATGTTTTACCACCTCCTTTATCTAAGGAAGAAGAAGAAAAACTTCTTTTAGAATTGCTTAATGGAAATGAAGATATAAGAGGAGTTTTAATAGAAAGAAATTTAAGATTAGTAGTTTATATAGCAAGAAAGTTTGAAAATACAGGAGTATATATTGAGGATTTAGTTTCTGTTGGAACAATAGGGCTTATAAAAGCTGTAAATACCTTTAAGCCTGAGAAGAAAATAAAACTGGCTACCTATGCTTCTAGATGTATTGAAAATGAGATTTTAATGTATTTAAGAAGAAACAGTAAAATTAAAGCAGAGATATCTTTTTATGAGCCATTAAATATAGATTGGGATGGAAATGAACTTTTATTATCTGATATATTAGGAACAGAAAATGATATAGTATATAACCTTATTGAAGATGAGGTAGATAAACAATTATTATTTACTGCATTAAAAAGTTTAAATGATAGGGAAAAGGAAATTATACAACTTAGATTTGGTCTTAATGGAAGCAGTGAAAAAACTCAAAAAGAGGTTGCAGATATTTTAGGAATATCACAATCATATATTTCTAGACTAGAAAAGAAAATAATTAATAGATTAAAAAAAGAAATTACTAAAATGACATAACTTGTCTTTAGTATAAAAGTATAATTCTTCGGAAATAATATAAATGAATTTTGTAATTACTTCCGAAGGGGTTGATGACATTTGATCATTAATAAAGTTGAAATTTGTGGAGTAAATACTTCAAAGCTTCCTATTTTAAAAGAAAGTGAAAAAAGAGAATTACTTTTACAAATTAAACAAGGCAATAATGCTGCAAGAGATTCATTTATAAAAGGTAACTTAAGATTAGTTTTAAGTGTAATACAAAGATTTAATAATAGGGGAGAAAATGTAGACGATTTATTTCAAGTTGGATGTATAGGTTTAATGAAAGCTATAGATAATTTTGATTTAAATCAAAATGTAAAATTTTCTACATATGCAGTACCGATGATAATAGGAGAAATAAGAAGATATCTTAGAGATAATAACTCAATAAGAGTAAGTAGGTCATTAAGAGACATAGCTTATAAAGCACTTTTAGTAAGGGATAAATTAATAAAAGATAATAATAAAGAACCAACAATATCACAAATATCAAAGGAATTAAATCTTCCAAGAGAAGATGTGGTATTTGCACTAGATGCAATACAAGATCCAGTATCCTTATATGAACCTATATATCACGATGGAGGAGATGCCATTTATGTTATGGATCAAGTAAAAGATAATAAAAACACAGATGAAAGCTGGCTTGAAAATATATCAATAAAAGAAGCTATGAAAAAATTAAGTAGTAGAGAAAAATTAATATTAAATTTAAGATTCTTTAATGGAAAAACTCAAATGGAGGTGGCAGATGAAATAGGTATATCTCAAGCACAGGTATCAAGACTTGAAAAAATAGCATTAAAACATATGAAAAATCATGTGTAATAAAAAACATTAAAATTTCATATTATTCTTACAGAAAGGTGGGATAAGTATGGAAGAAGAAATGCTTCATTCAATTAATGCCATGAGAACTATGGAAATAATTGATATTAATACAGGTAGAAAGCTTGGTTTTATAAAAGATATAAAAATAGACTGTAATGAGAATAAAATAGTTTCTATAATTCTGCAAGGGGAAGAAAAAGGATGGTTTTCAAAAGGAGATGATATAGAAATATTATGGAATAACATTTCTAAAATTGGAATTGATGTGCTTCTTGTAGACTTAGAAGATATTAATAATATTTTAAGTATACACTAGAAAATACACATATAAGTATGTATAATAATTTTATTAGATAAGGTTATAAATAAGAAAGGTGGAGCACATATGAAATGTCCTTTTTGTTTTTTTGAAGAAAGCAAGGTTATTGATTCAAGATCAGCAGATGACAATACAACAATTAGAAGAAGAAGAGAATGTTTAAACTGTGGCAAACGATATACAACATATGAAAAAATAGAAAGTATTCCAATTCAAGTAATAAAAAAAGATTTAACTAGAGAAAATTTTAATAAAGATAAGATAGTTAATGGACTAATTATTGCTTGTCAAAAAAGACCTATTTCAAGAAGCCAGATAGAAAAGTTGGCAGATGAAATAGAAAGGGATATTTCTAATAAAATGATAACTGAAATTAAAAGTAAAGATATTGGCGAAATGGTTATGAAGAAACTTAAGGAATTAGATGAAATTTCTTATGTAAGATTTGCTTCAGTTTACAGACAATTTAAAGATATTGATACATTTTTAGAAGAAATAGAAAGTCTAAAGACTAATCAAGATTAAGAAAAAAAGGTGAAGGCTATAGAATTATCTAATAAGCATTTCACCTTTTTCTTTTATAAAAAAGCGAAGTAAGTGAAAAAATAAATAATATATTTAAATAAGGGCAAAAAAATAATATATTGACAAAAACAAGTAAAATCAAAGGAAAACAAGTATTAATAAAGTTAAAGTTATGTTAATTTATACTAGTAAAAATAGATTATAATAGTGCAAAATGTTAAAATAGTGTTTAGATATAGGAGGAAAAAATGAATAATTTAAATATAAATAACTTAAAAAGATTTAAAGATTACTTAGTAATAGAAAATGAAAAAAGCAAGGTTGTTTTTTCAACAGCAGAAGAAAATAGAAGTTTTAATAGGCATACAGATGATGGAGTAGAAAATCTTATGAGTATAAAAAAAGATTTTAATGTAAATCATGTATCATATTTAAAACAAATTCATTCTGATGAAATACTTATAATAAATGAGGGTAATATAGATAGTATAAATGAAAGTGAAGGAGATGCAATAATTACAGATTTAAAAAATATTGCTATTGGAGTTTTTACTGCTGATTGTGTTCCTATAATATTAGTTGATGAAAAAAATCAGGTTTCTGCAGCAA
>ONGV01000057.1 GCA_900317445.1 uncultured Eubacteriales bacterium
AGAATTATTAGCTTCAGATGAAATGGACAAAATTATTAATGAATTAAGAGAAAAATATGATTATGTAATTATAGATACAAGCCCTATATGTTTAGTTGCAGATGCTCAAATATTATCAACTAAATCAGATGGGGTAATACTTGTATTAAGAAATAAAAAAACTAAAAAAGATAATTTATATAAGGCTAAGAAACTTGTAGAACAAGTTGGAGGAAATGTAATAGGAATGATATTAAATAGAAAGGAACAAAAGAAAGGAAAATATTATTATTACTATTATTAAAATATAGCATATATAAAGGGGGATTATAATGAAAAAGGTACTGCATGTGGTTGAGGCCTTTGGAGGAGGAGTATTTACTTTTTTAGTAGATTTATTAAATGCTATGGCAAATGAATATGAAGTTGTTTTAGCATGTTCAACAAGACCTCAAACACCAGAAAACTATAAAGATTATTTTGATAAAAGAATTAAGATAATAGAATTAAAGTATGGGGAAAGAAGTATAGGATATAAGGATATTAAGCTTTATTTAGAAATAAGAAAAATAATAAAAGACGAAAATCCAGATGTACTTCATTTACATTCTTCAAAGGCAGGACTTTTTGGAAGATTTTCTGTTAAAAATGGAAAAATGAAAGTTTTTTATAATCCCCATGGCTTTTCTTTCTTGATGGAAAATCAAAGTGGCATACAAAAAAATATATATAAATTAATAGAAAAAATAGGTAGTAAAAAATGTGGCTATATAATTGCCTGCTCTAAGGGAGAGTATGAGGAAGCACTAAAGCTTTCAGAAAAATCATATCTCATTAACAATGGAATAGATACTAAAAAGCTTCCAAAGTATGAAGATAGAATTATTAATAAAGAAAATTTAAAAGTATGTACTTTAGGAAGGGTAAGTTATCAAAAAAATCCAAAAGAATTTAATAAAATAGCAGAAGCCTTTCCAAATATAGAATTTACATGGATTGGGGAAGGCGAGCTTGAAAATGAACTTACTTCATCTAATATAAAGGTAACAGGATGGCTTGAAAAGGATAAGGCATTAGAAATAATGACTAAGTCAGACATATTTATATTAACCTCACTTTGGGAGGGACTTCCTATAGCATTATTAGAATCTATGTATTATAAAAAAATATGTATGGTAAGTGATTGTATAGGCAATAAGGATGTTATAAAAAATGAAGTAAATGGTTTTTTATGTGAAAAAGTAGAAGACTTTATTAATATTATTAATGAAATTATAGAGGGTAAAAGAGATATAGATAATATTATAGAAAATGCTCATAAAGATATCATGGAAAATTATGATTTTTATAGTGTAGCAAAAAAATATATGTATATATATGAGAATTCTCCTATTAAAGAAAATAAAAAAGTAGGGTTAGGAGGAAGCTATGATAATATTAAAAATAATGTTTCACTTGATAGCAATAATAAAAAAGGTATTTTATAAAATTATATTTAGAGGAAAAGTTAGCTTTGGAAAAGGATTTACTTTTAGAAAGGGATTTTCTATTTCTATAGAAGGAGAAGGAAGGATTCAAGTAGGAAAAGATGTATTTTTTAACAACTATTGTTCTTTAAATTCTTTAGATAGCATTACTGTAGGTGATAATTGTATATTTGGCTCTAATGTGCAAATTTATGACCATAATCATAGGTTTAAAGATAAGGAAAAGGGGATAATGGAGCAAGGATATACAAAGGCACTTGTAAAAATAGGGACAAACTGTTGGATAGGAAGTAATGTTACTATATTAAAGGGAGTTACTATAGGAGACAATGTGATAATAGGGGCAGGATGTGTAATAGATAAAGATATACCTAATAATGTTATAGTAAGACAAGATGGAAATTTGATAATGGAGGAAAGAAGATAATGGATTATCCTATAAAAGTGTTGGTCTTAGATACAGTTATGGATAGAGGCGGAGCTGAAACCATGATGATGAATTATTTAAGAAATATGGATAGAAGTAAGGTTCAATTAGACTTTATGGTAAATAGAGAATATAAAGCTGATTATGAAGATGAAATTAAAGAATTAGGTGGAAAAATCTATAGAATGTGTCCAATGTATCCTCAAAATTTTGGAAAGTATAAAAGACAAATAAGAGAATTTTTAAAAGCACATCCAGAATATCAAATAATACATTCTAATTTAGAAGAAAGAAGTTACTTTGCTTTAAAGGAAGCAAAAAAGCTTAATATTCCTGTAAGGATAAGTCATTCTCATAATGCACCAAAGGGTTTTGATTTAAAAAGCATTGTAAGATATTATTTTAGGGCAAGATTAAAGCCACAAGTAACTCATATGTTCACATGTGGATTAGAAGCTGGAGACTGGCTTTATGGAAAAGAAAATAGAGATAA
>ONGV01000257.1 GCA_900317445.1 uncultured Eubacteriales bacterium
TCAGTAATAAAGTATTCACTTTTACCTATTCTATAGTTACCACCTATAGCATCTAATTCACCACCAACAAGTATAGTTGGGTCAAGCTTTGCTTCTAAAGTTATATATGAAAGCATAGATGTGCATGTTGTTTTTCCATGAGTTCCTGAAACAGCAACATTAAATTTATGACCTTTCATTATAGAACCTAAAAATTCAGCTCTATCCATCAATGGAATATTTTCTTCCTTAGCTTTTACTAATTCAGGATTATTTTCAGGAATAGCAGCTGTATAAACTACTAAATCAACATCAACTAAGTTATCTGCACTATGTCCTATGTAAATAGAAGCTCCTTTTTCCTTTAAGCTTTTAGTTATATTAGATTCTTTTGCATCAGAACCTGAAACTCTATATCCATTATTTAACAGTACAGCAGCAAGTCCGCTCATGCTTATTCCACCAATACCTATAAAATGTATTTTCATATGTTTATCTTTTATAAAATCAAATGACAAAATATCATCCCCTTTAATTATTCTATTTATAATTATATACAAATTTAAGAATTTGAACACATATAAATAAAAAAAGTGTTAATTATTCACAACTTAACAAAGAATACAATTTCCTAATATAATATAAAAAAACAAAAATTAAATATGTTGATATTACAAATAATATAGAATAGAATATGAATAATAATAAGTTTTTTTGTAATATGATTCGCATTTTTAGTATGGAGAAGGTGAGATTTTTTTGGAAAAGTTAAGCAGAAACAGCAGAGTTGTAGCCATTACCAAGATTTTAATGGAAAATCCTAACAAGATAATAGGCTTAAATAAATTTTCAGAACTTTTAAATGCAGCAAAATCTACAATAAGTGAAGATATTGTTATAATTAGAAAAGTTTTAAGCAAGCTTGATATGGGAGAAATCGAAACAATTTCAGGAGCAGCAGGTGGAATAAAATTTATCTCTACAATAGGAAATAATAGTGCTAAAAAATTTGCAATGGAATTATGTGATTTACTAAAAGATGATGAAAGAATCATTGCAGGTAATTTTATATATATGACAGACCTTATGTACAATCCAACTATAATAGGAAAAGCAGGAGTAATTTTATCATCTTGTTTTAAGAATATGGATATAGATTATGTAATAACTGTAGAAACAAAGGGTATTCCATTAGCCTATGAAGTTGCAAGAAATTTAGGAGTTCAACTTATAATAGCAAGAAGAGATACTCAAGTTACAGAAGGTCCTACAGTTACTATTAATTATGTATCAGGTACTAGTGGAAGACTTCAGCAAATGTCTTTATCTAAAAAGTCAATGAAACCAAGAAGTAAAAGTATATTTATAGATGACTTTATGAAAGGTGGAGGTACTGCACAAGGAATAAAAGATTTACTTAAAGAATTTGATAATGAGTTAGTTGGAATAGGAGTTTTAGTAGATAATAAGGAAGTTGAAAAGAAGCTTGTAGATGAGTATGTATCTATAGTTGAATTAAAAGCTGTTGATAAGTCATCTATTATAGATATACATCCATCTCCAAGGTTTAGTGAAAAATAATAATAAATTCTCAAAAACCTAAATTTTCTAAATATTTTCTTAAAAAAAGAGGATTTTACAAAGATTTGTAGAAATATATACCTTATTAAAGCAACTGGAGGTGTAGTGAAGTGGAAATCACAGACGTTAGAATTAGAAAAATATCAACTGATGGAAAAATGAAAGCTATAGTATCAGTAACCTTTGACAATGAATTTGTTGTACATGATATAAAAGTTATAGAAGGTCAAAATGGATTATTTATTGCTATGCCAAGTAGAAAAACACCAGATGGTGAATTTAAGGATATAGCTCATCCTATAAACACAACAACTAGAGAAAAAATTCAAACATCAATTTTAAATGCATATGAAGTAGCATTAAAAGAAGAAACAGTAGAAAACAAGGAGGAATAGTTTTTTATTGGAAGTAAAAGGGGGTTTTTTACCTTCTTTTATTTTTTTGATAAATAAAACCTATTAGAAAGGTTGAAATAAGAAATTCTTTCAAATATAATAATAAGGTATAATTAATTAGTTGAAAAAACGTAGATATAGATTACTTAAAAATATATCAGAGGCTATTTACTGTAAAAATTAATCTGCAAAATACTATAAAAATAATAGAAAAGGAGGAGTTGGCAGTTCTATAAAAATATAAATGTTTAATTTAACTTGTTTTATTGTATAATAAGATTAGCTATTGTGAATCCCATACATTGCGAAAGTGATGTAGTCATAGAGTAGAATCTTGAGGGTGTTAGTATTAGTATAAACCTCATTTCGTTGAGGTGCGAAAACCAAGCAAAACAAGTAATATAGGAAGTTTCAACTAAAAAGAAAACCTATATGTGTAGGATGCGTTGTATCCGAATTTAAGCCCTCGGAGAGTTACATCAAACAAAAGTAGATTACTATTTATAGTTTTCAAAATTGAACTCGTAGAACAGGGAATTAAACAAGATTTATAGGTATTTATAGATTCTTGGCAACGGGTTTAATATGTATAAATGTGCAATTATATTGGCCGCAGGACAAGGAACAAGAATAAAATCAAATATTCCTAAAGTATTACATAAAGTTTGTGGAAAAGAGATGGTAAATCATGTTATAGATAACATGAGAGAAGCAGGAATAGATGATGTGAATGTGATTATAGGGAAAGGTTCTGAATTAGTAAAGGAAAGTACAAAGGATAGAAATGTATCTTATTCCTTACAAGAAGAGCAATTAGGAACAGGTCATGCTGTTAAATGTGCTAAAGAATTTTTACAAGGAAAAGATGGAGTTGTGGCTGTATTCACAGGAGATGCCCCATTAACAAGAGTGGAAACTATAGAAAAGTTAATTAAAGAACACATAGAAAAAGGAAATAAAGCAACTTTATTATCAGCTTATGTAGATGATCCTACTGGTTATGGAAGAATAATAAGAGATGATAACAAAGAAGTTCTTAAAATTGTAGAACATAAAGATTGCAATGAAGAAGAATTAAAGGTTAATGAAATGAATGCAGGAATGTATTGTTTTGATATAAAATCTTTATTATCTTCATTAGAAGAATTAAATAATAACAATGTTCAAGGAGAATATTACTTAACAGATGTTATAGGAATATTAAAAGATAAAAAAGAAAAGGTTGGAGCACTTGTAACTGATTATGAAGATACATTAGGAGTTAATTCAAGAGCACAACTTGCTGAAGTTGAAAAAGTATTAAGAAAAAGAATAAACAAATTCCATTTAGATAATGGAGTTACTTTAATAGATCCAGATACAACTTATATTGGAACAGATGTTATAATAGGAAAAGATACTATTATATACCCTAATAATATTTTAGAAGGTTATACAAAGATAGGAGAAGGTTGCACAATTCTACAGAATTCTAGAATAAAAGATAGTATAATAGAAGATGAAGTTGAAGTTCAAGCTTCTGTTATATTAAATAGTAGAATAGGAAAAAATACCACAGTAGGTCCTTTTGCCTATATAAGACCAGAAAGTACAATTGGAGAAGGGGTAAGAATTGGTGATTTTGTAGAAGTTAAGAAATCTTCAATTGGAAATGGAACTAAAGTATCTCATTTAACTTATATAGGAGATGCAGAAGTTGGTTCAGGTTGTAATTTTGGATGTGGTACTGTTGTAGTTAATTATGATGGTAAAACAAAGAATAAAACAATTATAGGAGACCATAGTTTTATAGGATGTAATACTAATTTAATTTCTCCTGTAGAAGTTCAAGACAATACTTATATAGCAGCTGGTTCAACAATCACATCAACTGTTGAAGAGGGAGATTTAGCAGTAGCTAGAGCTAAGCAAAGAAATATAAAAGGTTGGGTTAAGAAAAAGGGTTTAATGAAATAATTAATAATATAAATTATGCCAATAGTTTTAAATTTTAAGGAGGTCTTTATAAAGATGATATCCCATGATAGAAATATTAAAATCTTTACTGGAAATTCAAATCCTGAATTAGCTAATGAAATAGCAGAGATTCTAGGAATACCAATGGGAGATGCTGAGGTTTCAACATTTAGTGATGGAGAAATAGCAGTAAATATTAAGGAAACTGTTAGAGGTGCTGAGGTATTTATAGTTCAATCAACAAGCTCACCAGTTAATAACAACTTAATGGAATTATTAATAATGATAGATGCATTTAAGAGAGCATCAGCAGGTATAATAAATGCAGTAATTCCATATTACGGGTATGCAAGACAAGACAGAAAAGCTAAGTCAAGAGATCCAATAACTGCAAAATTAGTTGCTGATCTTTTAACAGCAGCTGGAGCTGACAGAGTATTAACTATGGATTTACATGCAGCTCAAATTCAAGGATATTTTGATATTCCTGTTGACCATTTATTAGGAGCACCAATATTAGCTCAACACTTTATAAAGAAAGGGTTAGCTGACCAAGATGATGTTGTTGTTGTATCACCAGACTTAGGAAGCGTTACAAGAGCTAGAAAGTTTGCTGATAGAATAAATGCACCAATAGCTATAATTGATAAGAGAAGACCTAAGCCAAATGTATCAGAAATAATGAATATAATTGGAGAAGTTGAAGGAAAGAGATGTATATTAATAGATGATATGATAGACACTGCAGGAACTATAACTAATGCAGCAAATGCATTAAAGAAATTAGGAGCTACTGCAGTTTACGCTGGATGTACACATGGAGTTCTTTCAGGTCCTGCATTTGATAGAATAAATGCTTCAGCAATAGAAGAATTGGCCATGCTAAATACAATTCCACTACCAGAAGATGCAGATACACACAAAGTAACTACAATTTCTGTTGCTCCATTAATAGCAGAAGCAATTAAGAGAATTTATGATGATGAACCAATAAGTAAGTTATTTGAAAACTAATGTACATATAGTAAAATAACAAAAAAAGTGTTTCTATATATAGGGACACTTTTTTTAATCTAAAAAATCTTTATTGAAAGGTGAAAAACTTATGAATATTAGAAAAAATGCCTTCATAATAGATAGAAGCAATAATGAATTAAATAAAATGTTAAATAGCTTAGGATATAATACTATTAATTATTATAATTTGAAAAATATAATTAATGAGATAAAAAAATATAATCCAGATTTAATATTATTTGATTTTATGTTATTTGGAAATGCTTCAGTTACAATAATAAAAGAAATAAGAAATATAAGTTGTGTACCTATAATAATAATTACTCATAATGATGAAAAGATTAATAAAATAATGACTTTAGAATTAGGAGCAGATGACTATATTATAAAGCCAATTGATTTAGATGAATTATCAGCACGAATTAAGGCAATAAATAGAAGGTATATAAGAAATACTAATGACTTAAAAGAAGATGTTATAGAAATAAATAATATAGAATTTAATTCGCATGAATATAAAATAAAATATAATAACAAAAAAATTTGTATGCCTCCAAAAGAATATGAATTATTTTATTATTTAGTGACAAGAATTGATAAGGTAGTTACAAGAGAAAAATTATTAAAGGAAGTATGGAATGAAGATGTAAAATCAAGTTCTCGTACTCTTGATGTTCATATAACAAGATTAAGGGAAAAGCTTAAGGATTTAAATGATTTAGAGATAGTAACAATATGGGGAAAGGGATATAAATTTATAATAAATCATTAATTGAATATGAAATTTATGATATACTAAGAAATAAGGTCTTAAAAGTAGGCCTTTTTATTCTAAACAAAAAAGTAAATAAAGGAGAGATAAACAAAATGTTTCTTATAGTTGGATTAGGCAATCCAGGAAGAGAATATGAAAATACAAGACACAATATAGGCTTTGCAGCAATAGATGTAATAGCTGAAAAGTATAATATAGATATAAATAGGACAAAATTTAAAGGGGAATATGGAGAAGGCTTTATTAATGGAAATAAAGTTATACTATTAAAACCATATACTTTTATGAACTTAAGTGGTGAAAGTGTTAGAGAAGCAATAGATTTTTATAAACTTACTGAAGA
>ONGV01000073.1 GCA_900317445.1 uncultured Eubacteriales bacterium
ACTTGCATGTGTTAAGCACGCCGCCAGCGTTCGTCCTGAGCCAGGATCAAACTCTCAATAAAAAGTTTAATCTCTAATCTCAAAAAAACTTACTAATAAAAGAATTGCTGGTTCTTAACTTATTTATTCTGTTCAATTTTCAAAGACCAATTTTATCTCGTCGCCCTTAAGCGACTTTTTTTATTTTATCATCAAACTTTTTTCTTGTCAATAACTTTTTTAAGTTATTTTTTCAAGTTTGTTTGACAACAAAATTTATTTTATCACTTTTCTATCCATTAGTCAACAACTTTTTTTAATTATTTCTTTTTGTTATTAACTATGTGCCTCAGCGACGTGTTTTATAATATCATGTAAAAAACATTATATTTAGAATAATTATAGTGTTTTTCAGAATTTAAATAGTATTTTCTTTAGATATCTCTATATTACTAACTTTTTTGACTATTGATATTCCAGGAACAGTTTATAGATTAAATTCTGCTTTTATTCTTAAATATATTTATTATATTATTCTTTACAGATTTAATGATGTCTATTAATTTATTTTAGGTTCCTTATATTAATTGTATCTACTAAATAATATAAGGAACCTAAGATTTTAAGATAAAAAAACTTATTAATCACATAACCTTTTACTTTTTCTTTATTTCATTTAATATTATTAAAGCAGTATCTTCTATAGCTCTTTCTGTTACATCTATTGTCTTACATACTAATTTTTTCATTATTCTATCTGAGAACTCAAATTCCTCTAATACTCTAGCATCACCTGCATATTCTATATCTGATGGAATTCTATGAAATTTATCTAATCTTTTTTTTCTTATTTCTATTAATCGTAATGGATTTATTACTAATCCAAAGACCTTTTTTCTATCTACTTCAAATAATTCATCAGGAACTCCTACTTCAGGAACTAATGGTATATTTATAGCTTTTATTCCTTTATTGGCTAAATACATACATAATGGAGTTTTTGAAGTTCTTGATAATCCTACTAATACAACATCTGCATTTTTTAATCCTCTATAATCTTTACTATCATCATATTGCATTGCAAATTCCATTGCTTCTATTCTTTTAAAATACTCTTCATCAGTACTCCACATAGCCCCTGGATTATAATCTGGAACTTTATTAATTAATGTTGAAGCAACATTAATTATTGGTCCTAAAACATTAATAACAAATATATTCTTTTCAGTTGCCTTTTGAGTTAAATATTCCCTAACATTTACTGTTATTATAGTTGATACTATCATAACTTTTTCAAAGTTATCTATATTTTTTATAACTTCTTCTACATCTTCTAAAGTTTTTATATATGGAAACCTTTTCACTTCAACCATATCTTTAAATTGACTAGCAGCAGCTACTGCTACTTGATTTGATGTTTCTCCAATAGAATCTGAAACTGCAAAAATTGTTAACATATAAATCCCTTCTTTCATTTTTAATCCACTTTAATTATATAGCATTTTATAATAAATAAATATAATTTTTTAGTGAATTTTATATATTCCTATGATAGACTCTAAATATAAATAAATTTAGGAGGAACATATGAAAAATTTTAAAACATTAGTAATTTCTATTCTTCCAATAATGTGGACTATATATTTTTTATTTGAACTTTTTACAGGAAGAATAGATAACTCATCTATAATTATAGGTAACTTAATACTTATTTTACTCTTTGCCTTAATTGGCTATATAATATACAATCTTAGCTTATCATTTAGTATAGGTTTTAATAAAAAGAATTTATTTATTATATTTTTAGTACTTATGTTATTAGACCAAGGTAGTAAAATTATTATTAAATTCTTCTATTTTAATAATGATATAACGCTAATTAAGAATTTTCTTTATTTTAATCCAATAATTAATACTGATGGTTCATGGCTTAATGCTAGATTTGGTACAGGAATAAGTTTCCCCTTATTAATAATAACAAACTTTATTGCATTATTTCTTTTTATTGAAGTATATAGATATTATATTTCAAAAAATAAAAAAGATTTTTGGTGTGATATGTGTTTTATTTTTATGTTTAGTGGTGCTCTTTGTTCTCTTATTGACAAAGTGTTTTATGGTGGAAGTTTAGATTTTATTGGTATTGGTGATTTGTTTATTGCTGATATAAAAGACATATATATTAATTTAGGAGTTTTATTTTTTATAGCTCTTATGTTAAATTCAGGAGCATTAACTTCTGAAGATTCATCATCTTTTAAAGAAGATATACAATCTATTAAACGATTTTTTTACTTTATAAAATCTGATATTAAAACTATTTTTAAGAATAAAAAAGACCTTTAAAAATGATTAAAATCATTTTTAAAGGTCTTTTTTTATATTATTGCTAAGCAAGTTCTTATTAATGTGATCAAATCACACTTGGCAATGTCTTACTCTTCCACACGGTCTCCCATGCAGTACCATCAGCGCTGTAAAGCTTAACCGTCCTGTTCGAAATGGGAAGGGGTGTTTCCTTTACGCCATTATCACCAAATTAAAATGCCTTAGAATCCTCTAAGGCATTAATGGTGCGCCGTCAGGGGTTCGAACCCTGGGCACCCTGATTAAGAGTCAGGTGCTCTACCAACTGAGCTAACGGCACAAATTACCTGGCAACGTCTTACTCTCCCACACGGTCTCCCATGCAGTACCATCAGCGCTGTAGAGCTTAACT
>ONGV01000025.1 GCA_900317445.1 uncultured Eubacteriales bacterium
GCATGGAACAAAGGCATCAAATATTGCAGCAACTAAATGTGATTTATTTATTGCAATTGGTGCAAGATTTTCAGATAGAGTTTTAGGTAAAAAAGAACATATAAAAAATGCAAAAGTAATTCATATAGATGTTGACCCAGCTGAAATAAATAAAAATATTAAAGTTGATGCATTCTTAATAGGTGATGCAAAGCTTGTATTACAAAGATTAATTGAATGTGTTGATGAAAAGAGAAATGAAGAGTGGATTGAAGATATAAGAAAAATAAAAAAAGCAGGAGATGTTATAAAAGATTCTCCAAATTTAACTCCAGAATTCTTATTCCAAAAGTTAAATGAATTAGATAATGGAAATTTAATAATAAGTACTGAAGTTGGACAACATCAAATGTGGGCTGCTCAATATTTTAACTTTAAAAGACCAAGAACATTTATATCTTCAGGTGGACTTGGAACAATGGGATATGGACTTGGCGCTTGTATAGGAGCTCAAGTAGGAAAACCAGAATGTAAGGTTATAAATATAGCTGGTGATGGTAGCTTTGGAATGAACTGTAATGAAATAGCAACAGCTGTTTCAAATAAACTTCCAATAGTTATGATAATAATGAATAATAATGTATTAGGAATGGTTAGACAATGGCAACAATTCTTCTATGAAAGCAGATACTCTCAAACAACATTAAATAGAAAAACTGATTTTGTTAAACTTGCAGAAGCATTTGGAGCAAAAGGATTTAGAGTTACTGAAAAGAGTCAGTTAGAAGCTGTTCTTAAGGAAGCTTTAGCAAGCAAAGAACCAGTTTTAATAGATTATATAATAGATTGTGATAAAAAGGTATTTCCTATGGTTGCACCTGGAGCACCAATTAGTGACATAATGACAGAAGAAGATTTTAAAGAAAAAAATAAATAATGGCTAAAATCTTAAATTAGTTTAAAAACATTAAGTTGTTGTATTAAGAAAACATATAGTATTTTATTAAATGCTATATAAATAAATTTCTTTTTACAACAGCTTTTTATTTTAGAGAAAATAAAATTGTTAGTATATATTTTTTATTACAAAAAAGTTAGGCTACTAATCTTTTTAAGCGTTTACACAAAGATGATTTCTTGAATAATCTTTTATTTTTAAAAATAATGTTAAATAAAATTAATAAAATTTAAGAAAAAGTACATCTTAATATTGAAATATAATTTAAAAAGATATAAAATAATATTAGTCGACTAACTAATTAATGGAGGATGTAAATGGAAGAATCATCAGAAAATTCACTTCAAAAAATTTTTGCTCAAATAGCTCGTTTTCACTTTTTAATATCTCAACAGGGTTTAGAAAAAATGGAACTATATCCTGGTCAGCCTCAAATGCTTTTAACACTTTATAAAAGTGATGGAAGAAGTCAAAGAGAGCTATCAGAAAGTTTAATGATAAAGCCAGCAACTGTTACAGTTATGATAAAAAGATTAGAAAAAACAGGATTTGTAGAAAGAAAAGATGATAAAAATGATCAGAGAATTAGCAGGATTTTTTTGACTGAAAAGGGGAAAAATATATGTGAAAATTTAAAAGAAATGCATGCAGAAATAGAAAAAAAATGTTTCTATAATTTCACATTAGAAGAAAAAATATTATTACGAAGATTTTTAATTCAAGTAAGAGACAATCTTAATGATGTTTATAAGGAAGTTAAAAATAAAGGTAATATAAAGAAATAATCAAAGGAGACAATGGCTATGTTCAAATTAATTAAATATTTAAAAAAGTCAACAATGTCTATATTAGTTATAATAGCATTGCTAGTAGTTCAAGCTTTATGTGATTTAGCTTTGCCAGATTATACATCTAAAATAGTTAATGTTGGCATACAACAGGGAGGGGTAGAGAATGCAGTCCCTGAAGTTATAAGAAAAAGTGAAATGGATAAGGTATTATTATTTATGTCCTCTGAGGATAAGGATAAAGTATTAGATAATTATAAGTTAGTAGAAAAAGATAATTTAACAGAAGAAGACACTAAAAATTATTCTAAATTAGATGAAGATATTTATAAACTTAATACCAAAGATGAAGATAAAATAGAAGAACTTAATAAAATATTAGGAAAGCCAATATTAACAGTTTCAGGATTAGAAAATGATAGCGATGAAACAAAAGCTATGAAGGAAGAGATGATGTCTAACCTTCCACCTCAAATGACTCAAGGAGGAAATGTTGATATATTTCAAGTATTTTCAATGATGCCTGAAGAACAACTAAAACAAGTAAAAGATAAAATTGATGAGCAATTTAGTGAAATGCCAGATAGCATTATAAGTCAAGCAGCCATATCTTATGTTAAAGATGAATATGAAGTTATAGGAATAGATATGGATAAAGCTCAAATTAATTATATTTTAGTATCAGGAGCTAAAATGCTAGGAGTAGCTCTTTTAGGTGCAGTAGTATCTATTATAGTAGGATTTATAGCATCAAAAGTTGCAGCAAAAACAGCAATGGAACTTAGAAGTAATATTTTTAAGAAAGTAATGAGTTTTTCAAATTCAGAAATGGATAAATTCTCAACAGCTTCTTTAATTACACGTAGTACAAATGATATACAACAAATTCAAATGGTTATTGTAATGCTATTAAGAATGGTATTATATGCACCAATTATAGGAATAGGTGGAGTTATTAAGGTTTTAAATACAAATACATCAATGACTTGGATTATAGGATTAGCAGTAGTAATAATATTAGGAATAGTAGTAACATTATTTATTACAGTAATGCCTAAGTTTAAAATACTTCAAAAGCTTGTGGATAAAGTAAATTTAGTAACTCGTGAAATATTAACAGGACTTCCTGTAATACGTGCATTTAGTACACAAAAACATGAAGAAGAAAGATTTGATAAAGCTAATATGGATTTAACAAAGACTAATCTTTTTGTAAATAGAATCATGTCTGGAATGATGCCTCTTATGATGTTTGTAATGAATGGAGTTACACTTCTTATAGTTTGGAATGGTGGAAAAGGAATAGATGCAGGTACAATGCAAGTTGGAGATATGATGGCATTTATACAATATTCAATGCAAATAATTATGGCATTTTTAATGATAACAATGATGTCTATAATGCTTCCAAGAGCAGCAGTATCAGCAGTACGTGTTGATGAAGTTTTAAACACTAAATTAAGTATTAATGATAGTGAAAATCCACAAAACTTTGATGAAAATAAAAAGGGTGTTGTAGAATTTAAGAATGTATCATTTAGATATCCAGATGCAGATGAAGACATATTAACTAATATTTCTTTTACTGCAAAACCAGGTGAAACTACAGCTTTTATAGGAAGTACTGGTAGTGGTAAATCAACATTAATCAACTTAATTCCTCGTTTCTTTGATGTAACAGAAGGAGAAATTTTAGTAGATGGTGTAGATATAAGAAATGTTTCTCAACATGAATTAAGAGAAAAAATAGGATATGTTCCTCAAAAGGGAGTATTATTTTCAGGAACAATAGACTCAAATTTAAGATATGGAAAAGAAGATGCAACTGAAAAAGAAATAGAAAAAGCAGCTAAAATAGCACAAGCAACTGAATTTATAGAAACTAAGCCAGAAAAATATAATACTGAAATTGCTCAAGGTGGTTCTAATGTATCTGGTGGACAAAAGCAAAGACTTTCAATAGCAAGAGCAATAGCTAAAAATCCAGAAATTTATATATTTGATGATAGCTTTTCAGCACTTGATTTTAAAACTGATGTAGCTTTACGTAAATCACTAAAAGCGGAAACAGGAGATAGTACAGTTTTAATAGTTGCTCAAAGAATAAGTACAATATTAAATGCAGAACAAATTATAGTTCTTGATGAAGGAAAAATTGTAGGTAAGGGTACACATAAAGAGCTTTTAAATAATTGCGAAGTATATAAGCAAATAGCTCTATCACAACTTTCAAAGGAGGAGCTAAA
>ONGV01000006.1 GCA_900317445.1 uncultured Eubacteriales bacterium
GTTGCTTTTGCTGTTAATGTTACTTGTGTTCCACTTACTTGTGGTGATTGTTTATTTGCTGTAAAACTACTTATTACTGGTGCTTTTACATCTTCATTATTCTTAGTATATTCATAAGTTACTGTTATATTTGATGATTTATAAACACCTGTTGCATTTGATGGAATAAATGATAGTGTATAACCATTTATTTCCTTTGCTGATGTTTCATAACTTTCTCCAACTTTTCCTGTTAATGTAGTTCTAGATGCTATTTCTTCATTGGTCTGCTCATCAATATATTTTACTATTACTGTTCCTTGTTCTACTGGAGGCTCCTCATTCTTTGTATATTTATAAGTTACTGTTATTCCTGATTTAGTATATTTACCACTTGCGTTTGTTGGGGTTGAAGATAATGTATATCCACTAAATGTTTTCTTACTTGTTGTATATGAATCTCCAACATTTCCTGTTAATGTTATTGGAGATGTTAAATCATTTCCATTTTCATCAACATATTTTACTGTTACTGTTCCTTTTTCAACTGGAGTATCTGTAACAGGAACTTCTACCCATGAACTTACATACTCATAAGCTTTTCCACCTACATAACTAAATCCTGGTTGTTGTGATGCTGGAATTTGGTTGCTTCCAGAAGCAAATATTACATTACAAGAACTTACACTATCAGGGAAAGTATAAGAATATACTCCATCTCCTTCTGATGTCATAGCTGTTCCTGGCCATTCTCCAGTAAGCTTTGTAGCTGTTTCTCCATCTCCTGTATACGCATATATAGTAGGAGTTGACCAACCTGATGGTGCTGTAAAGTAAACTGTATTCTTTTTAACACTTCCATCTTTCTTTGTATAAGTAAATGTTTCATTTGCTGGAGTGCTTTCTGGGTCATCTCCATTTGCTTTTAATGTAACTGTTACTTTTTCACCAACTGAAATGCTTGAACCTACTGTTATTTTATCTCCATCTTTGAATGAACCTGAATCCCCTTCACTTGTTGTATAAGTTCCTGTTGTTGCATTTGCTAAACCTAATGTAAGTGTTACTGATTCTCCTTTAAAAGAACCACTTCCTGGTGTAGCAGAAACTCTTGGGTTTTTTGTAGTTTTTGCATCATATATAACTGCAACTTTTCCTGCATCAAGTTGTCCAGAAATCTTTCCTCCTGATACTGTAAATGTTCTTCCTGATACTTGGTCTGTATAAGTACCATTAGCCATTGAAGTTTCATTGTTTATTGAAGTTGCTTCACCTAAGTTTATAATAACTGTACCTTTAGTTCCTCTATCTATTTGAAGTATTTTTGAATTTCCATTAGGATTTCTTAAGGTTTCTCCTTCTCCAACCATAGCATTTCTAAATTTATTAACCGCTGCTACTTCTGGAGCTTTAAATTCATCATTTCCTTTTGCACCTAATACATTATTTCCTACATAATTTCCTACTGAACCATTAGATCCATCTGGTCTACTAAAGAATAATGGAGTACCATTTGCACGTGCTGCAACAATTGCCCAACACATTCTTATATCCCAATCAGTCATCCAAGCTGATGGATGTCCATTAAAATATGTATCATGAGACTCAACCCATGTTACAAGTCTGTCTGGAGTAGAGTGATTCCAATTAGATATTCTTCCTGTAGAAAAATCTTTGCTTCCTATAGCATCTCTTAATGTATCACCATAACTACTAGCTGTCATATTCATATATGATGCATATTCAGAATATGGAATACTTGCAGATTGAAGAACTTCTCCATATATAAATAACTTATCTGGATTAGATAAAGAAACTCCATTTACAGATTTTCTACCTGTTGCAACATCCCAGAAGTCATTTACTCCACGAGTATTAGATGCATCTTTAGGGTCTGAAGGAACTCCTATATGTTTAGCTGTATCATAACGGAATCCATCGCATCCAAGTGAAATAATATCATTACAATATTTTAGATAATATGCTTGAAATCCTTGATTTTCTGTATTAACGTCTGGAAGACCTCCCATTTGACCTAGTGTACATTCAAATCTATTATTATAATCTCCAATTGGGTTGAATCCAGTCATATGATATAATGCACCTGTTGTCTTTCCCCCTGCTGCATTAGCTAAATTGCTAGATACTTTTTCAAGCTGTGGTGTTGTATGATTTGGTAATACGTCTGTTATAATCTTAACTCCATATTTATCTGCTTCATCACACATAGCTTTATAGTCATCTCTAGTACCTAATTGATAGTTTCCTACAGTCCAATCTGTTGGTTGATAATGCCACCACCAGCATCCTGCTGAACCATCATAAGTATCATCCTTATTATTAGGATCATATAAAATCATTCCTGGATGACTATCATTACATGCATTAGCTGGGGAGGTTTGAACTGTTGTATAACCAGCTTCTGCTATATCCTTCATATTTGCTTTAATAGTATTAAATGACCAACAGAAAGCATGAAGTATTGCACCATCTTTTACATTATCACACAATCCATAATCAGCTGCATTTTTAGCAATAGCAACATCTTTAGCATAATTTGTTGCATCTTCTAATGAAATACTCACATTTGTTGCTTTATTGTCACTGTCTTCATCTACAATAGCTGCGCTTGTAGTTAAAGGAAAACTAGCCATTAATGTTCCAGCTACTGATATAGTAGTAATAATGCTAGCAATTCTTTGTTTAGCTTTATTCATTTTATTTCCCCCTTGTTTTGTAAACATTTACTTAATTATTCGTAATTATATAATAATATATATCTCCATATTTTTCAAGTGTATTTTTAGATATTATTTTATTTAATTAAATTTTTATAATAATTATCTATTTTATATCTTTAATATTTATTTTATACAAATAATAACAGGATAATATTATAATAAAAATATTACTATATGTTTATCCTGTTTTTTTATTTAACTACCATCTTGTATTAGATGTCCTATCTTCACTTTGGTCTTTTAAATTATTCTGCTCAGTTTCATTATTTTGAGTTCCTTCTTCTTTTTGCATATTTCTTTTACCATTGCCAGGTTTCATTCCCCCACCTGACATTCCTCCTTGAATTCCAACATTTGTTACTGAATTTGAAATTTCTGCACTATCATATTTAGTTCCTCCAGAGTATGTTCCATCAGAATAAAGTCCATCTTTTTCTTCTCCACTTGAATTTCCTCCAGTACTTATTGTATAAGTTGTTCCTTTCTTTA
>ONGV01000043.1 GCA_900317445.1 uncultured Eubacteriales bacterium
GGAGGCTGTCAACAATTTTCTAAATTATAAAAGTCAACACCAATTTATAACTTTTTATAATTTATTTGTAACTGTTAGTTACCTCCACCAATAAAGGCTATTTTACTCATTACTTATCCTTCCTCTCTCTATATTCTATTTCAATACCAGTTCCTTTAAAATCGAAACTATCTCTAATTTGATTTTCTAAATATCTTTCATATGAAAAATGTCTTGCTTGTATGTCATTTACAAAGAACACAAATTTAGGTGGCTTTACTGCTACCTGAGTTGCATAGAAAATTTTAAGTCTCTTAAGTGCAACAACAGGTGGTTCTTTCATAAGTACAGCTTTACTTATGACATCATTTAAAACTCCTGTAGGTATTCTCTTTGAATAATTATCATAGCACTTCTTTGCCATTTCTAATACCTTATGAACTCTTTGACCTGTTAATGCAGATATAAATAAATATTCTGCATATCCTAAGAACTTTAAGTTACTTTGAAGGTCACTTTTAAATTTATTCATAGTTTTGTCATCTTTTTCTACAAGGTCCCACTTATTAACTATAACCATAATAGCTTTTCTTTTTTCATGAGCAAAGCCTATTATTTTTTCATCTTGTTCAGTTATTCCTTCTGTAGCATCTATCATAAGTATGCAAACATCTGCTCTTTCTATTGAGGTTAAAGTTCTTATAACACTATATCTTTCTATTTCCTCTTTAACCTTGCTTTTTCTTCTTATACCAGCAGTATCAATTAATATAAATTTTCCAAGTTCATTTTCTAAATAGCTGTCTATTGCATCTCTAGTAGTTCCAGGAACATTAGAAACAATAACTCTTTCTTCCCCTAAAAGCTTATTTATAAGAGATGATTTTCCAACATTTGGCTTTCCAACCATAGCTATTCTTATATATTCATCCTCTTGTTCTTCTTCTGATATAGGGTCAAAATAAGATACAACTCTATCAAGCATATCTCCAAGTGCTAAGCCTTGAGATGCTGATATTGTTATTGGGTCTCCAATACCTAAGTTATAAAACTCCCATGCATTATCCTCTTCTTTTAAAGAATCAATCTTGTTTACTGCTAATACAACAGGCTTTTTACTTTTTCTAAGCATATTTGCAACATCTTCATCAGCAGATGTAATTCCTTCTTTTCCATCAACTAAAAATATTATTACATCAGCAGTTTCTATGGCTATTTGAGCCTGTCTTCTCATTTGTTTTACTATAATATCATCTCTTTCTGGTTCTATACCACCAGTATCTATCATTGTAAAGCTATAATTTAACCATTCTGCATCAGCATAAACTCTATCTCTTGTTACTCCTGGAGTATCTTGAACAATAGATATTCTTTGTCCTGCTATTTTATTAAATAAAGTAGATTTACCAACGTTTGGTCTACCAACTAAAGCAACTATTGGCTTTCTCATAAATTTTATTCCTCCTCATTATAAGTATTTATTAAAGATATTAAGTTTTCCCCCGAAAAATCACAGGTTATAACTTTTACATTAAGTTCTCTTTCAATATCTTCTATAGTCATATCATCAAGCATAATAGCACTTTCTGGTGCTAGCTCATATCCTCTTCTAAACATATTGTCTGACATTAATAAGTATTTTGATTTTATTTTTCCTTTAATCTGGTCTATAATATCAGTTCCTGTTAAAAGTCCTGTTACTGTTATAGTATCACCAAAGAAATTATTTATTATTTTAAATACATCAATATGTATTTTAGGATTTTTAGCACATATTTTATCTGCTGCTTTTTTAACTTCATTATAAGCTAAAGTGCCTGTTACAATACTATAGCTTCCCTTAGAATTTAAATTTAAAAATTCTAAATCTCTTTCTATTGCATTTATAAAGCATCTTGTAACTCCAACACCATCTTCTATCTGCTCATAGCCATTATAAAATTCTTCATCAGGGACTTCCATTCCAGCAACAATATAAAATTCATCTGAAAGTCTTACAAAAGGCTCCTGAACCTCTTTATAAAACCTTTTTTGAAGAACATTTACCATTTCTATTGTTTCTTTTGAAGTTTCTTTATTAAAGGTTTTTACTTTTGCTAAACCCTCTCTATATTTTGTTATTCCTATTGGTACTACAGCAACATTATTAACATAAGGATAAAGTTTATATAAATCTTCTATTGTTCTTTTTAACTCATCCTTATCATTTACCTCTGGCACACACACTATTTGTGCATTCATTTGAATTCCTGCTTCTGAAAGCTGTTTCATTCTTTCAAAAACATTTCCTGCAAATCTATTAGAAAGCATTTTTACTCTTAACTCAGGGTTTGTTGTATGAACTGAAATATTAATAGGACTTATGTGGTATTTTATTATTCTTTGAATATCCTCTTCCTTCATATTAGTTAATGTTACAAAGTTTCCTTGAAGAAAGGATAATCTTGAATCATCATCTTTAAAATATAGAGTTTCTCTCATACCTTTAGGTAACTGGTCAATAAAACAAAACATACATTTATTGCTACAGGATTTTGCCTTATCCATAATCCCGCCACCAAATTCAATGCCTAGTTCTTCTCCATAATCCTTTTCAATTTCTATTTCCCAAACTTCACCATTTTGTTTTTCTATTTCAAGAAGTAATTCTTCATCTGCTGTA
>ONGV01000038.1 GCA_900317445.1 uncultured Eubacteriales bacterium
ATTTACTCAAGATGATAGTCTTTATTATGTTAATTCAACAATATATGATTATTATTCAGATTATGAATTAATGGCAGGCAAGGATAGAAGTAATATATCAAGAGGAGAGAACACACTTAGTTATATAGATAATGGACAAACAAAATATAGAAATGATGTAAGATATTACAATACATTATATATGCCAGAAAGAATTTTTGATTTAGCTCTAAGTGATTATTATAAAGATAAGTCAGTAGAAAAACCTATTTATTTTGGACATTTTCAATCAAAACATTCAGAAGAGGGTACATTATATCATAATATAGCTACAGAACTTAATCTTTATGGATATAGTAGTAATTCAAATGATAATAGTAATGTAACTAAAAATAATGTAAATAACTTTTATAATAATAATAACTCTGAATGGAGAATAAATTGTAATGATTGTGCAGTAGATTTAAACCATATTGCAGAACAACATGAGACTTCTGCAGCTGTTCAAGGATTAGTTAATAATACACTTACAAATAATAACTTAACAATACAAGGTAGTAGTGGTACTGTAGAAGCACCTTATTTTAGTGAAAGTTTCTTAAGAGGTAATAACTCTAAGGGTGTTAACTTGGGTAATGTGTATAAAAATGTTGCATTTCCTTTTAAATTAAATAGTGAAGGATATTGGGAATTTAATAGTGCAGATTCTAGTCAAACTTTAAGATTAAAGAAAGATAGCTCTACATCTCAATATTTTATGGATAGAGTTGGTGCAGATAACGCTGTTATGGGATTTACTGATGATGCACCTACAAGAGTTTCTAATTATTTTCCATTCAATGACAAAGAAGATAGTGGAAATGTTGCTAAATTAAATTATGGATTTGGAACTCGTTTTGATATTAAATTTACATTAACAGAAGATGGACAAATTGAAGTTAGTAATTCTGAGGGAATTAAAGAAAAGAAAAATATTGAATTTAACTTTTCAGGTGATGATGATGTTTGGGTATTTATTGATGGAAAATTAGCACTTGATATTGGTGGTGGACATGGAGCCGTTTCTGGAAAAATTGATTTTGGAGGAAGCTCAACAACTAAAACAGCAACTGTAAGTGGAGTTAAAACAGCAAATGGTACAGAGTATAACAAAACAACAACATTTGATTTAACTGGAAGTAATACTAAAGAGCATACATTGACAATGTTTTATATGGAACGTGGTATTTGGGAATCAAATATGAAGATTACATTTAATTTTCCAAAACATAATAATTTTGAAGTAGAAAAGACAGTAGATATACCAGAAGTTGATCCGATATTTGATGAGGCAATGAACGTTTTAAAAACAAAAAGTTTTGATTTTTCAATATCAAATTTAGTAACAGATGGAAATGAATATACTGGAGGGGGTAGTACTCCACAAAAAACACAAGAAATATTTAATGCTTATTCAAATAATAACACAATATTAAAAACAGGAGATGTACAATCTCAAATAACAAGTAAAGATGATAAAACTGTAATTTCTTGGTATGCACCTTTAGAAAAGAAGCCTAATGATGGGCAAAATGTAACAGATAAAAGATTAGTAAAGATATATAAGAATTCTTCACAAGATACTTTAGATGTAAGTAGTATGTCTGATTACTTGACATTTGATGTATTTAATGAAAGTAGTAATGATGATAATGGATTATATCCATTTATAGCTCTAGTAGATGGTGATGGTACAAGAATTGGAGCTTGGATTACTGATGTTTATGCTTATGATAGTAGTAACACAAGTATTGGAAAGAATATGTGGAGAACTATTAAAGTAGATTTATCAAAATTAAAAGATAATGTTTTAGATAATGGAACAACTGCAGGATTTGATTTTTCAAATGTAAAAGAAATTCAATTTGCTTATTGGAATGATGTAAAAATATATATAACACCATTTACATTTAATAAAAAAGTAGAGATAAGTGAAGGAACTGTAAATGCATTTGAAACAGATCCTACAAAAATAAAGGATTATGGTTCAAATGGTTCAAAAAATGTTGAACCAGCCAATGGAGCAATATATTCTATTGTAGGACAAGATGGATATAAAGAAGTAAGTAATGGTTCATTTTCTCTTAAAGATAAAGAAACAGCAAGTTTCCGTGACCAGTTTAGAAAAGGAAGTTATATATTAGTTAGTGAAGCTGGAGTAGATCCCAATGTATTTAAAACCACTTGGAGCATATATGATGATGGAAAAGAAATAGCAAGAGAAGATTTACAAAAAGAAACTAAAAATATTAAACAAACTGAAAACAAAGAATCAGTTACAAAAGTTGAAGGATTTGATTCTGGTGATGGAAGAACAGTTAAAACAGCAGTCGCTGGCATTACAAAACCAGAAAATTCAATTGCATTTTATAGATATGACGCACCAGATAATGAAAATTTAAATCTTAATTTGAAAGTATCATATAATAACCAATTAAGAGCAGGTAACCTTACAATTAAAAAGTCAATAGTTGAAGGTGATGTTATTGATAAAGATTATAATTTTAAGGTAACCTTTAGTAATGTGGCTGGAATGGGATTAGAAGGTAATACAACATTAGAAAAAGAATTTACACTAAATCCAAGCCATTCAAAAGGGGATACAGTTCCAAATGAAATAACTATTTCTGGAATTCCTGCTGGAACATATTATAAAGTACAAGAAATAAAAGGTGCTGGAGATGAATTTACATTAAAAGAAGTTACTCAAAGTCCAAGCAGTGAAGATACTATTATTGATTTAGCAAATTATACTGTTAGTGGAACAATTGTTGCAGACCAAGATAAAAATCTTGGATTTGGAAACTCAGCATTTGCTTCTGTTGAAGTAAAAGGTGAAAAATCTTGGGAAGGCAATGAAGATGAAACTGATAAACCAACAGAAATTACAATTAGACTTGAAAGACTTGAAAGAAAAGAAAAAGGTGCTGATGATTCAACTTGGGAAACAGCTAAGGATAAAGATGGCAATGATATTCCTGATAAAGTAGTTAAAATAACTGATAATTGGGAATATAGTTATTCAGGTCTTCCAAAATATGTGGATTTTAATGCTGACTCTAAAGTTGAATATGAGTATAGAGTAGTTGAAGTTAAAGTTGGAGATAAACCAGTTAATGAAAGTGGATATAAACCGGAATATTCAACTGATTCTGATGGAAATCTTAATATTAAAAACAAAAAAGTAGGTTCAATTACAATAGTTAAAGCTGATTCAGAAACAAAAGAAACTATTACAGCATCTAATGCTAAATTTAAAATACAAAAATTAAACGATACATCAAAGGATAAAGATGTTAATAATATAGTTGAGAGTGATTTTGATACAAGCTTTACAAAAAGTGAAGGTAGCACTAATAATGGAGTTATTAAATTTGATAATTTACCAAATGGTACTTATTTGATAACAGAAGTTGAAGCACCATCAGGATATATAAAATTAAATAAACCATTTAAAATAACACTTCCTCATGAATATAAGGCAGGAGATAAAGTAGATGGAGAGATAGCTGTAGTAGATGGAAGAAAGGCAGATATAACTATAAAAGTATTAAATCCTAAAGCAGCTGTATTACCAATAGCAGGACTTAAAGGAATTCAATTATATTTATTAATTGGTGTTTTAACTATGCTATTATCAGCAGGAGTTTATACTGTTGTTAAAGTAAGAAAATCTAAAAAAATAAGCTAAATTATAAAGTGTAATATGCCTAAATAAAGAGTCTATCTATTAAAGAGCATTCTTTGCCTTTAATAGATGGACATGGTGTATCAGAATATTATATTTCAAAATTAGATTTATAGTGACAAAAAAATAAAAAAAATATCAAAAAATATCAAAAAGATATTGAAAAATATAGAAAAAAGTGATAAAATTACAAAGTAAGAAAAATGTATATATTAAGGAATTGTATTACAGTTTCTTTTATATAAATAAATAAAAACTTTAAGAGTAATTTAATTGAACAAGCTCTTAGAAAAAATAAAAAAAATTTTGGAGGGAAAAAATATGAAAGTAAAAAACAAAATCAAACAAATTCTTTCAGTCATTGTCACAGCTATGATGATGATGAGCTTATTTACATTCAGTGCATTTGCAACTGAGGCAGGTAAGGCTAAAATAACAATTAGTGGTGATGGAGCAAGACAAGCCGTATTTACAGCTTACAAGGTATTAGATGTTGAATCAATTCAAACAAATAAAGATGCTAGTAATAATGTTACTGGATATGATATTAGTTATAAAAAGTCTAGTGCATTTTCTAGTCTAGGTTACACAGTAAAACAAATTTCAGATATAGACGGAATAACAGATGCTGCTGCTAAGCAAAATGCTTTAATTGCTTTACAAAAAGCTATAAATGAAGTAGGTGCTACTTCTACAGCAACATCAACTTTAGAGGGAGATAAAGCAGTTTTAGATAATTTAGACCCAGGATACTATTTTATAGTTCAATCTGATTCAACTGCTATAGGAGCATATGTTCCAACTCAACCAATATTAATATCAGTTCCATATGCTGAAGGTGCTACACTTAAATATGAAAGAGATACTACTGCAAAACTTCAACTTCCATCTATTGATAAAAATATATTAGATCCAACTGCAGTAAAAGAAAATGAAGCTCAAATAGGTGAACTTGTAAAATATCAAATAACTTCTCCTGTAACTAAATATTCAACTGCTTTATATGATTTAACTAAAGTAAAATATTCATATGTAGATAGATTAGATGCTGGATTATCTTATGATTTTGCTACAGCTAATGTAACTGTAAAGGCAGATGGTGTTACTTTAGATTCTTCACTTTATACAGTAACAGTAAAAGATTCTTCTGATGTTACAGTTACAAGTGGTAAAATTCCTGGAGCAAAAATATTAATAGATTTTGTATATAAAAATGCTGAAGGAAATGGTATATATAATAAAGATAATATAACAGTAGAGTATTCTGCAGAATTAAATGAAAATGCTCAACTTGATGGAATTCCAAATAAGAATACAGTTCATTTAACTTATTCAAATTCTCCATCAACAATTAGCAATCCAGATGGAACTACATCTGATACTCCTGATAGTGAAGTAGAAACTTATACTTATCAATTTTCAATTGTAAAGAAATCTAGTGTAGAAGATAAAGTATTAGAAGGTGCAGAATTTACTATAACTGGACCAGAAGGTTATTCAAAAACAGTAACAACAGATTCTACTGGTAAAATAGAGTTAAAAGGTCTTGTAAGTGGTACTTATACAATAACAGAAACAAAAGCACCAAATGGATATATATTAAATAGTACTCCAATTACATTTACTATTACACCAGGTGCAAAATTAACTACTGCTAATGCAGAAGGACAATATTATGTACCTACTTATAGCTTAACAGCTACAGGAAATAATGCAACTAATGCAAATAGTGTAATTACTGTAACAAACGTTCCAGGAGTTGACCTTCCACAAACTGGTGGAGCTGGTACTTGGATGTTCACAATTGGTGGTCTTGTATTAATGGCTGGAGCAGTTGTAGTATTCATGGCTACTAGAAAGAAGAAAGCTAACTAGTTTTAAACAAAAAAATTAAAGAAAATCTATGAAAAGGGATGGGGGAAACCTTATCCCTTATTTTTTTGTAAAAGTGGAGAGAATTTATGAAAAGAAAGTTAACAATTGTTTTTATTTCATTAATATTTTTATTAGGACTTGGAATTATGCTATATCCCTTAATTAGTAATGCTTATATTGAATATAAACAAAAAAGTGTAATAACAAACTATGAAGAAACTGTTAAAGAAATGCCAAAGGATACTATTAATGAAGAGTTAGAGCGTGCAAGGGATTATAATAAACTTTTAATTGGGACTGCTATTGTAACAGATCCATTTGATCCAGAAGCTCAAAAAAGGCTTGAGGAAAGTTCAGATTATTTTAATATTTTGAATCTTGATGAAAAAGGCGTTATGGGGTATATTGTTATTCCAAAAATAAATGTTAATCTTCCTATATATCATGGAACTTCTGAGGAGGTTTTGCAAAAAGGGGTTGGGCATTTACAAAATACTTCTCTTCCTGTTGGTGGAGAAAGCACTCATGCTGTATTATCTGGTCATACTGGTCTTTCTTCTGCAAAGTTATTTACAGATTTGGATAAGCTTGAAGAAGGAAATATATTTTATATAAAGACTTTAGGGGAAACTTTTGCTTATGAAGTAGACCAAATAAAAGTAGTAGAACCCCATGAAACTTCAGATTTATTGATTGAATCTGACAAAGATTATGTAACTTTAGTAACTTGTACTCCTTACAGTATAAATACTCATCGTCTTTTAGTTCGTGGCACAAGAGTTCCTTATACAGAAGAAGTTGAAGAAGAAATTGAAAAAGAGGAAAAAGAGAATATAGGAAGTACATGGCGTGATGAGTACTTTAAGGCATTAGTTGTTGGACTAGGTGGATTGGCTATTTTGGGATTAATTATCTTTATAATAGTTCTAATTGCTAAAAAGAAAGGAAGGAAAAAAGAATGAAGCAAAAATTGAAATTGATTTTTGTAAGCTTAATATTTTTATTAGGATTAGTTCTTTTTCTATATCCTTTAGCTAATAAATATGAGAACAAAGTAGAAGTTGAAGAAACTAAAAAGAATTTTGAAAAGACAGTAGAAAAACTTCAAGAGGAATCATTAGAAGAAGAAAGTCCTTTAAATGACTTGTATAGTGACATGAAAGCTTATAATGAGAAGATTTATGAAAATAAGCAGTCAGATTTAAAAGACCCTTGGTCCTATCAACAAAGTAGCTTTGATTTAACTCAGTATGGAGTTGAAGATAATATAATTGGGTACATTACAGTTCCTCATATGGAAATAGAGCTTCCAATATATTTAGGTGCAAATACTGATAATATGGCAAAAGGGGCAGTTCATATGAGCCAAACTTCTCTTCCAATTGGTGGTGAAAATACTAATTGTGTAATAGCTGCACATAGAGGATATAAGGGAATTCCTATGTTTTGTGATATTGAAATTATGGAAATTGGTGATGAGGTTATCATTAGAAACCTTTGGGAAACTTTAAAATATCGTGTTTCTGATATAAAAGTAATTAATCCATCAGATTCTCAAGAAGTTCTTATACAGCCAGGAAAGGATATGGTAACCTTATTAACATGCCATCCATACACAAAGAATTATAAAAGATATGTTGTTTATTGTGAAAGAGAAAAAGATAATGAAGAAGAAGTAAATAATAATCAAACAGTAAGCACTGAAACTGCTACCTCTCCAAAAGAAGATAAACCTAAAAAAATGTCAGAATCTCAATATAGAATATTATTTGACAGATATTCTCCTTTAGCAGGAGTAATAATAATGGGAATTCTTCTTATAATAGTAATAGTTACTGGGAAAAAGAAAAAATAGAATAGAGAATAATTTTGTAAACTAATTAATATTAAATACAATATGGGGCTGTCGCATTAAGAAGTATTAATAGAATATACAGTGTTTTATCAAAATATTAGACTATATATTACTATAAAATTTTTGGTGTGATAGCCCCTATATTTTTAAATCAAACTAAAATTAAGAGATACATTTTTTATATAAGATAAACATATTTTCTGAAAATTATAACTAGTTAGTTTTACATAGGATAAAGAATAATATATAATTATTTTTAAGGAGTGATCATATGAAAGAATTTAATACAACAGGTCTTTGCAATCCAAATAAACATTATATGGTAGATATAAGTGAAAAGTTAGATTATATAAAAACATTAATAAAAAAAGAAAAATATTTTATAATAAACAGACCAAGACAGTTTGGTAAAACAACAATATTGTATTCTTTACAAAGGGAGTTATCAGATGAATATTTGGTTTTAAATATAAGCTTTGAAGGTATTGGAGATAGAGCTTTTATTGATGAAGAGAGATTTGTAAATGAATTTATAGATATAATTAAAGAAAGTTTGGAATATATAGATGAAGAATTAATCGAAAAGCTTACAATTTTAAGCAAAGATATTGAAAGCTTTTTGGATTTATCAAAAGTAATATCTAAGTTCATAAAATCAGTAAATAAAGAAGTTATACTTATAATAGATGAAGTAGACAAAAGCACTAATAATCAATTATTTTTGAACTTTCTTGGAATGCTTAGAAATAAATATTTACAAAGGGAGGCTGGGAAAGGTTTTACATTTAAATCTGTAATACTTTCAGGTGTTTATGATGTAAAGAACTTAAAATTGAAATTAAGACCAGATGAAGAAAGAAAATATAATTCTCCTTGGAATATAGCAGTTCCATTTAATATTGATATGAGCTTATCTCAAAAGGGCATAGAAGAGATGCTTAACGAATATAAAAATGATAGAAATATAGAATTAGATACTAAGAAAGTATCAGAGTTTATCTATTACTATACAAATGGATATCCTTTTTTTGTGAGTAGAATATGCCAGATAATAGACGAGGATTTAAATGCAACATGGAATGAGGAAACTTTATTAAGGTCAATAAAAATGCTTTTATCAGAAAGTAATACCTTGTTTGATGATTTAATAAAGAATATAGAAAATTATAAAGAATTAAAGGAATATATGTTTAATTTAATAATGAATGGAATTGATTTAAGTTTTAATATAGATAGTAGCACTATAAATTTAGGACATATATTTGGATATTTTAGAAATGAAAATGGAAAAGTTAAGATATCTAATAGAATATTTGAACAAAGACTTTATAATTATTTTTCATGTGAGGTTGAGAGCATAGCTAGTCTATCAGGTTATAATATTAAATCAAATTTCATAAAGGGCAATGGATTAGATATAGAGAAAATATTATTAAGTTTTCAGCAGTTTATGAAAGAACAATATAGTAAAAGAGATGAAAAGTTTTTAGAGAGACATGGAAGACTTCTTTTTTTAGCTTTTATAAAACCAATAATAAATGGTGTAGGATTTGACTTTAAAGAACCTCAAACCTCAGAAGAAAAGAGACTAGATGTAGTTATAGTCTATAATAATCATAAGTATATAATTGAACTTAAAATATGGCGTGGAGATAGCTATTATCAAAAAGGACTAAAGCAACTTGCAGATTACTTAGAAGATAATAAGCAGGATAAAGGATATTTATTAGTGTTTGATTTTAATGAAGGAAAGCAATATAAAAGGGAAGACTTAGTTGTAGAAGGTAAGAAAATAGTAGCAGTATTTACATAGAATATATGTATAAATTAGGATAAATGCATGAAATAAATGTAAAAATTTAGAAAAAGTCTTATAACAATATATTAATTACAGTAATTCAATAGGAAAAAGGAAGTGGAGTGATGGCTGTATATTTAAATACAAATAGTCCTTTGGAGAAATTTGAGTTTTTATTAAATTCAAAGTATTATGTTGATAAATCAAATATAATAGAAAAACTTAATGAAATTATTAATACTGAAAATCGTTATGTATGTATTACAAAGCCAAGAAGGTTTGGAAAATCATCAATAATAAATATGCTAGGGGCTTATTATACTAAAGATTTAAATACAAAGGATATTTTTGATAAATTAAAGATAAGTGACTCTGAAAATTATGAAAAACACTTAAATAAGTATAATGTTATAAATATTTCATTTAATGAAACAAAATTGATTTCAGAAAGCTATTCTCAATATATTAAGAGAATAATAAACCTATTAAAAAATGATATATTAGAAGCTTTTCCTAACATAAAAGTAAAGGAAGAATATGAAATATTTAATATTCTTTCTGCAACAGGAGAAAAATTTGTTTTTATAATAGATGAGTGGGATTATATTTTTAGCCATAACTTATTTGAAGAGAATCAACAAGATTTTTTAGAATTTTTAAGAAATCTTTTAAAGGATAAATCCTATGTAGCTCTTTGTTATATGACAGGGGTGCTTCCAATAAAGAAATATTCAACAGGTTCAGCTCTTAATATGTTTGCTGAATATACATTTTTAAAGGATAGATTATATTCAGAAAGTTTTGGATTTACTGAGGAAGAGGTTATTGAGTTATGTAAAAGAAATAAAAATATTGATTATAAAGAATTAGAAGATTGGTATAATGGTTATATGACACCAAATGGATTAAAATTATATAATCCTCGCTCAGTAACTATTGCATTAAGAAATAATTATTGTGAAAACTATTGGACCAGTACAGGAGCAATGGATGAAGTTCTTTATTATTTAAAATATAATATTAAAGATGTAAGAAATGATGTAATTGAAATGGTTGCAGGTAATTCAATAGATGTTACTATAGATGAAGAATTTAGAGCTGGTCAAAAAGCTCCTCAAACAAGAGAAGAGATTTATTCAGCAATGATTGTATATGGATTTTTATCTTACTACGATGGAAGAATAAAAATACCAAATAAAGAGTTGATGAAAGAATTTGAAAAGGCTTTAAAAGATGAATCCTTTGGAGAAGTAATGAATATGGTTAAAAAGTCTGAAATAACATTAAAGGCAACACTAAGAGAAGATGCTGAAAGTGTTAGCAAAGCAATTGATGAAATACACAATAGTGAAATCCCAATACTTCAGTATAATGATGAAAACAGTCTTTCTTGTGTAGTAACCTTAGCATATCTTGCAGCTAGAAACTATTACAAAATAGAAAGAGAAGAAAAGACAGGAAAAGGCTATGCAGATTTTATGTTTCATCCAAGAAGAAATGGTGATACAGCATTTGTTTTAGAGCTTAAGGTCAATGACAAACCTGAAAAGGCAATAAAACAAATTAAGGAAAAGGAATATTATCAAAAATTTATAAAGGAAAATTCAAATAGAAAAATCCTTGCAGTAGCAATATGTTATGACAAAAATAATAAAAAGCATGAATGTAAAATTGAGGAAATATAAATGGTAGGTGATAATATTGAGTGATACAATGATTTTTGGTGTAGAACCATATAAAAGTAAGAAATTTAAGACGTATATGTTTGAGCATAGTGGAATTTCAACAAATGAAATTTTAAATGATATAGAAGTATTGAATAATAATAAGAATGATAAAAATTTTTCAAATAGATTATTATTTGAAATATATAATTCTAATAGTATAGAAGGTAATACCTTAACAAATCAGGATACTAAGCTTATTTTGGAAGAAAATATAGCACCTGATGATTGTAGCATAAAAGATATATTAGAATGTACTAATTTAAAGGGAGCAATAACAAGGTATAGAAAGTTAGATACTTTAGATTTAGATACAATATTAAGCATTCATTCTTTAATAACTTACAACATATTAGAACCTAATAAAAGTGGTAGATTGAGAAATGAAGATGTTTATATAAGTGGTTGTATGTTTATACCACCAAAAGCAGATAAGGTAAAAGATTTATTAAATGCTAGTATTGCAAAGTTTAATAATTCAAATAAAGCATTAGTAGATATGTTTCAATTTAAGTTAGACTTTGTGTCAATACATCCATTTGTAGATGGTAATGGAAGGACAGCTAGATTGATATTAAATGCTTTATTAGAAAGTAGTGGTTATCCAAGGGTTATATTTAAAGCTAATGATAAAAAATATTATTACAAAGCATTAGAAGATGCACAGGTAAGATATAAGCCAGAAAGTTGGATAAGATATTGTGCTTTATTGTTGAAATATAATTTAGAATATTTAAATGATGTTGATATATTAAAGTAAAAGTAGTCTATTTTAGATACTATATTCATAACAACATATATAGAAAAATAAATCTTAAAAAGTATAAAATTTAATTTAAGTAGCCTATATTTATGACAATATATAGAGAAAAATGGGAAATATAACTATATTTTAAATGGAATTTATGTGATTTATAGGATATAATAGAATAAAGTAAGATATTAAAGAGGGTGAATAAAGTGGGAGTTTTAAAAAGATTTGGTAATATAATGTCTTGCAAAGTAAATTCTTTGTTAAATAAGTCAAAAAATCCACTTAAGGATGTGGATAAGTATATAGCTTTATTAGAAAGTCAGTTAGGAGAGATAAAAGCAGAAAAAGAAGCAGTAGCTGTTCTTGAAAAAAGAAAGAAGAGAGAAGTCTTAGAATGTGAAGATACAGTGGATAAGTTCCAAAGATATGTGGATAAATCTTTAGCAGCTAATAAACAAGGAGATGCTAAAAGATTTATGGCAGAAAAGGAAAACGCAGAGAAAAAATTAGATATATTAAGGAAAGAATATACATTAATAGCAGATAGCAATAATAAAATGCTCCAAATGGATGAAAAGCTTTTAAATGACATAAATGAACTTAAAGCTAGAAAAGAAGAAATAAAAAATAAGCTTAGTGCATCAACTACTGGGGCATCTGTAAATTCTAAGTTAGATGAAATGTCAGAAAAAGCAGATAGGGCAGCTTTTGAGGCTGAGGCTTTAGCAGAATTAAATAATGGAAGTTATAAAAATAATGACGATATTAGTGATATGAGCATATTTGATGAGCTTTATGAGGATAATAATGCTGAAAATGCTAATAAAGCCAAAACAAGTAATATATTAGATAAAAATCAAACTTCCTTAGATAGTAACAAGGAAACAAATAACCAGCAAACAGAGCTAAATACAAGCAATGAAGCTGATGATGGCTTAGATGAATTAAGAAAACAATTAGGTTTAATTTAATGATTTTACCTATAAATTGATTTAATATTTAAATTTGCTTAAATTTATGTAAAAGACTTAAGTTGATGGCTTTATTATGAATTATATTTAGATATATAGAATTTAGCATAAAGTAGTTAGGGCATTCAGCTTAATTTTATGGCTTCATCATAAGGTATATTTAGGGGGGTGGAACTATGTCAGATGACAAGGTTTATAGATGTGAAAATTGTGGGGGGATAATGGAGTTTGATGTAAAAACTCAAACGCTTAAATGTCCAAACTGTGAAACAAGCATACAAATAGAAAATGACAATTCATCAATAGTTGAACATGATTTAACATTAGATTCTAGAAGAATTGTTAAGGCCACTGAAAAACAAAGTAAAACAATGCAATGTAGTGGTTGTGGGGCTTCAATAGAAATTGGAGCTAATGATACAGCAGCAAAATGTCCATATTGTGACTCTAGTTATGTATTAGCAGAAAGACAGGAGGAAACTATAATTCCAGATGGAGTTGTTCCTTTTAAAATTGATAAAAATCAAGCACTTTTAGATTTTAGAAATTGGATGGGGAAAAGATGGCTTGCTCCAAATGAGTTAAAAAAGCTATATCAACATGGTGGATTCCAAAGCATATATATTCCTTATTGGACTTTTGATGCTCAAGCAGATTGTCATTACACAGCAGATGGTGGTAGAGAAAGAGAAGTAAACTATAAGGATAAAGATGGAGAGGAAAAAACTAAAATTGAAGTTGATTGGTATCCTACATCAGGTCATGTATCAAAATTCTTTGATGATATACAAGTACCAGCTTCATCAACTCATGAAAAAAAGTTCTTTGATGGAATCATGCCATTTAATTTAGAACAAGTTGTTTCATATTCACCTAAATATATTTCAGGAAATTTATCTGAAAACTATAGTGTGAGCTTAGAAGATGGACACAAAGAAGCTGTTTCAGAAATGAATAGTGAATTAAGAAGTATGGCTTCTAATGATGTATTAAAAAGATATGATAGGGTTAGGGATGTAAGGATAAGTCCTAGATATTCAAATGAAACATATAAATATCTTCTTTTGCCTGTATATTCTGTGGCATATAATTATAAGGATAAAGTATATAATGTAATGATAAATGGACAAACAGGAAAGGTTAAAGGAGATTACCCTTATAGTAAGCTAAAAATAACAATTTTAGTTATAATTGCAATAATAATAATTGCAGGAATTGCATATTTTATGTCACAAAAATAATTGTAAGTAATTAGGTTTCAACATAAAATGGTATTATAAAAAATATGTTGAAACAAGTAAGGAGGAATAAAAATGGGATTATTTTCAAATCAGTTTTCTAATGTAGTTGAATGGGAAGAATATAGAGATGACCTTATGTTCTGGAAGTGGAGCAATAAGGAAATAAAGAAGGGTTCAAAACTTATAATACGTCCAGGTCAAGATGCAATATTTATGTATAATGGTAAGGTTGAAGGTGTATTTAAAGATGAAGGAAGCTATGATATTGAATCACAAATAATACCTTTCTTATCAACTTTAAAAGGATTTAAGTTTGGCTTTAATAGTGGAATTAGAGCAGAAGTTTTATTTATAAATACAAAAGAATTTACGATGAAGTGGGGTACTCAAAAGCCTGTATATATGAGAGATGAAAGAACAGGAAGAGGAATTCCTATAAGAGCTTTAGGTAATTTTAGCTTTAAGCTATCAGATTATATGACATTTATTGATAAAATAGCAGGAGTAAAGCAACAATACTCTATAAATGAAGCTAAGGAAAGAATTATGTCAATTCTTCCACAAGAATTAATGAAGTGGATAGCAAAAGAAGGAAAGGATATATTCAACCTTCAAGCAACTTCAGATGCAATAGCAGCAGGAATTCAAGAAGATTTAGATATGGATATGTCTAAAATAGGTATTGAAGTTACAAACTTTGCAATTGGTGGAATAACTATTCCAGAAGAAATGGAAAAGATGATGAATACAATGTCAGCACAAGACATGGTAGATGATGTAAATAAGTATCAAAGAATGAAGATGACTGATGCAATGGCATCAGGAAAAATGCAAGGTGGCGGTATGGCTGCTGATATGATGAGCATGCAAATGGGCATGATGATGGGACAACAAATGATGAACAACATGAATAACATGAACAATATGAATAACCAACAACAAAATTATCAACAACAAAACTATCAACAAAATAACCAACAGCAAAATTATCAACAAAATAACCAACAACAACCATCTCAAGGAGGAAGTGGTCAAGGACCTAAATTCTGTCCAGAATGTGGAACAAAAACAAATGGAGCAAAATTCTGTCCTGAGTGTGGAACAAAGCTTTTTTAAAATTAAATGATGAAATAACAGAAGTGCAACCTTTTGCAAGTTAAGTGTGGAACAAACACAATATATAGTGGAATAAAAACTCAAAATAAAGTGTAAAAAACTTATATAAAAATAAGATATTATGATATTATATTGTATAATTCTGTTGACATCGATTATCAAAGAGAGTATCATATAGTTATAAAGCAAAGGAGCTGAATGTATTCAGTTCTTTTGCTTTTTTTTGTTTTCTTAACATATTTTTAGTTTTAAGGGAGGGAAAGGATATGAATAAGTTGGTTGAACATGTAGATAGTGTCAATAGGCTTATGGCTAGGTATGGTGTCAAATTTGGAATTTATAAAAATAATGAGTTTAAGGAACAACTATTTCCTTTTGATGCAATACCAAGGGTTATTGGAAAAGAGGAGTTTGAATATCTTGAAAAAGGGTTAATTCAAAGGGTTAAAGCTTTAAATTTGTTTCTAAAAGATATATATAGTGACAAGAAAATAATTAAAGATGGTATAGTACCAGAAGATTTTGTATTCTCATCAAAGGGGTATCTTCCACAATGTGAGGGAATTACTCCACCAGCAGATATATATAGTCACATATCAGGAATAGATTTGGTACAAGCAGAAGATAAAAGCTGGTACATATTAGAAGATAATCTTAGAGTACCATCAGGAGCATCTTATCCAATGATAGCTAGAGAGCTAACAAGAAGGGTAAGTCCTAAAACATTTAATGAGACAAAGATAGTAGATAATAGAAATTATGCAGAATTGCTAAAGGAAACTATGGAAAATGTAAATACTGGAGGGGTAAGAGTTATAATGACTCCAGGAAGAAACAATGCAGCCTTTTTTGAACATTCTTATTTAGCAGAAAAAACAGACTCGATTCTTGCAATGGCAAGTGACCTAGTAGTAGAAGATAATGTTCTTTATTATAAAGAATTTGATGGAAGCAGAAAGAGAGTAGGAGTAATGTATAGAAGAATTTCTGATGAGTACTTAGACCCTATGTGCTTTTTACCAGAATCTTTAATTGGTATTCCTAACCTTATGGAAGCTTACAAAGCTGGAAATGTGGCAATTATAAATGCACCAGGAAATGGTGTTGCAGATGATAAGGGAATTTATTATTTTGTACCTAAAATGATTAAGTATTATTTAGGAGAAGAACCAATACTTAAAAATGCACCTACATACCTTCCTTTTTATGAAGAAGACAGAAAATATGTATTAGATAACTTAGAAAACTTAGTAATAAAAGACGTATCAGAAGCAGGGGGATATGGTGTAATTTTTGGTAGAGATTTAAGCAAAGAAAAACTAGAAGATTTAAAGAATTTGATTAAAAAAGAATCTAGAAGATTTATTGCTCAAGAGGTTATAAACTTCTTAGACTTAAATATTATGGAAGATGGAAAATTAGTACCTAGAAAAGCAGATTTAAGAGCTTTTGTTCTTTGTGGAAAAGAAGTAAAGGTATGGGCAAGTGGCTTAACTAGATTTTCTAGAGAAGCAGATTCATTTGTAGTTAATTCATCTCAAGGAGGAGGTTTCAAGGATACATGGGTGTTATGTCAGTAGAAAAATTTCAACATTTATTTTGGCTTGGAAGATATACAGAAAGAGTATTCTCAACTTTAAGGATATTTTGTAAATATTATGACAAAATGATAGATAATGATATAGAGAAAATAGTATATAAGGATTTTTGTAATAAATTAGGGATACCTGATGTTTATGGTTCAAAAGAAGTTTTCTTAAAAAATTATCTTTTCGATAAAAAAAATCCTAATTCAGTAGGCTCATCTATGGTAAGAGCTTTTGATAATGCTGTTGTTATGAGAAAAGAAATAAGTACAGAAACACTATCTTATATACAACTTGCATTAGATGAACTAGAAAAATGTAAGGAAAGTTCCTCACCAATAGTAAGACTTCAAAAAGTTATGGATTATATATTTGCTTTTTGGGGAAGTGTAGATGACAATGTTCTTGAAGAGAACTTTAGAAATGTAATGAAAACAGCAAGATATATAGAAAGAGTTGATTTATATTGCAGAATGGGATACAGTCAACCAGAAATAGAAAAAGAATTTAGCAAATTAAAAAATAGAATAAGAAAAACAGGAGTTCCTTATGATGAACCACTTTTACAAGAATTAGATGATATAGTTAAAGATGAAGAAAAATTAAAACTTAACTATTTTACTATAATAGGAAGCTTGGGTAATTTAGTTAAAATGTAAGATAGAAAGAAAAGCTGAATTAAACACATAAAATCGGCTTTAAAGTAAAAATAATTGAGGTGGTTTGATGAGGAAACTTAGGTTTACTTATAAAATGATTCTAAAACTTGGAGAAGATATTATAAATCACAGCTTTTCTTTAAGATGTATTCCAAAAAGTGATTCATATCAAAAGGTGTATTCTTTAAAATGTAGTGTATCTCCATATGAATCTTTGAATAAAACGACAGATGGTTTTGGAAATATAGTGTATGTGGGGCATTGCAATGCTCCTCACAATACATTTCAATATGAAACAACAGGCATTGTTTGGGTCGATAGAAACAATATTGTAGAAGAAGAACTCAACCCAATATACAAATATCCTTCAAAATATACAGAATTTAACGAATCTATGGCAGATTTATATTCAAAATCTTTGCTCTTTGAAGGAACAGATCTTCAAAGGGCAATATTTTTAATGAATTTATTATATGAAAGCTTTACATATACTCCAGGAGTTACAAACATAAATACAACAGCAGGAGAAGCAATGAAACTTGGAAAAGGAGTTTGTCAAGATTATTCTCATATACTTATAGCCTTATGCAGAAAATATAAAATTCCAGCTAGATATGTAGTAGGAATGATTATTGGTGAGGGAGCAACGCATGCATGGGTAGAAGTTTATTATGATGGTTGTTGGTATGGCTTAGACCCAACACATAATAAGGAGGTTGATGATTACTTTATAAAAATATCTCATGGAAGAGATTATGAAGATTGTATTGTAGACAAGGGAATATTCGCAGGTTCTACAACACAGACTCAAGATATATATGTAAACGTAGAGGAAATATGAATTACCTTATGGTAAAAATAATTAAAAAATGAATAATAGAAAATTGATTTTCAACAACAAAAACAGTATCTAAACCAATATTAATAATTAAAAAATGAATGATAGAAAATGGAGGGAGTGCAAAAATGGTAGAAACAGTAGTTTCAGTTGGTCTTCCTGTTGATGAAAAAATGTATATTAAAAAAAATAGAATTAAGCCAGACACATTAACAGGAAAAGAAAAAAGAATTTGTTTTGTAACAGGAACTCATGGTGATGAGCTTGAGGGACAATATGTATGTTACCAAATGAATAAAATAATAAATGAAAATAAACAATATTTAAAAGGTATTGTTGATATATATCCAGCCTTAAATCCTTTAGGAATAGATTCTATAAGCAGAGGAATTCCAATGTTTGATTTGGATATGAATAGAATTTTCCCAGGAGACAAAGAAGGAGCAATGCCAGAATATGTGGCATCGAAGATAATTGAAGATATAAAAGGTGCAGATATGTGCATAGATATACATTCTAGCAACATATTTCTTATGGAAATTCCACAGGTGAGAATAAATGAACAAACAGCAGAAGAGCTAGTACCATTTGCAAAGGAATTAAACATAGATTTTATATGGGTACATGAAGCTGCAACTGTTTTAGAATCCACTCTAGCTCATAGTTTAAACAGTATAGGAGTACCAACTCTTGTTGTAGAAATGGGAGTGGGAATGAGAATAACAAAAGCCTATGGAGACCAGCTTGTAAAAGGATTATTTAATTTAATGAGCAAGCTTGGCATATGGACAGGACCTGTAGAAGAGCCAAAGGAAGCAATATTATCTGAAAATAAAGAGGTAGGCTTTATAAATGCAGAAGCTTCAGGAATTTTTGTGCCTTGCATAAAACATGGAGATAAGGTGAAAAAAGGAGAATCTGTGGGAAATATTGTAGAACCATTAACAGGAAAGATATTAAATGAAGCTCTATCACCATGTAGTGGAATGGTATTTACACTAAGAGAATTCCCTGTTGTTTATGAAGGTTCACTTATTGCAAGGGTTTTAGGAGAGGAGGAATAAGCTTTGAGAAGAGAAATAATTTACTCATTAAAATCACCTTATAGAGATGATTTAAGAGTTTCAGGATACAAATTTGGATATGGAGAAAAATCTGCATGTATAGTGGGAGCTTTAAGAGGAAATGAAGTTCAACAGCTTTATATATGCTCTCAGCTTATAAAAGAACTTAGAAAACTTGAACAAAAAGGAGCAATAACTTCAAACCATGAAATACTTGTAATTCCTTCAATAAACCAATATGCAATGAATATAGGAAAAAGATTTTGGGCAGTAGATGATACAGATATAAATAGAATGTTCCCAGGATACGACAAAGGAGAAACAACCCAAAGAATAGCAGCAGGAGTCTTTGAAAAAGTTCAAGGATATAACTATGGAATACAATTTGCAAGTTTTTATATGCCAGGAGATTTTATACCCCATGTTAGAATGATGCAAACAGATTATTCAAGTCCAAGCCTTGCTAATTTATTTGGTCTTGAATATGTAGTTCTTCGTAAACCAAAGCCTTTTGACACAACAACACTAAATTACAACTGGCAGGTATGGAACACAAATGCCTTTTCAGTATATACAAATTCAACAGACGAAATAGATGAAGTATCTGCAAAACATGCAGTTGTAGCAGTATTAAGATTCTTAAAAAGAATGGGAGTAATAAAAAAGTACACAGCTCATAATGGATATATTGCAAGCATAATAAAAGAAGAAGAACTTCTTCCAATAAGAACAGAAACAGCAGGAATATACAGAAAGCTTAAAAAACCAGGAGATTTTGTAGAACGAGGAGACATACTAGCAGAAATATTAGACCCATACGAAGGAGTAGTTATATCAAAAATAATATCACCAACAGATGGAATAATCTTCTTTGCTTATAATTCACCAATGATAATGGAAAGTGTTATAGCTTATAAAATAATAAAAAGACTTCACCAATAAGTTAACATAAAACTATTAAATTTCTTTGTGTAATAGATTTTTATATGTTTTCCTTTTCCATAGTATTTGTATTATAAACAAAAAATATGGTTATAATATAAATATAATATAAATATATTAATAAAAACATTAAAAATATGTGGATAATATGTTTATTTTTTAGTAAAATATATTAATATATTTATTGAGGAGGGAAAGCATATGTTATTGAGTTTGAAGGTAAAGAATTTTTGTTCATTTAAGGATGAGTTTGAGTTTTCAATGAAACCAGGAAAGGTAATGCCAAGGTTTAGTGATAATGTAATAAATTTAGGAAATAAAAAAGTGTCTAAGGTATGTGTTGTAGCAGGTGAAAATGCAGGTGGAAAAACTAGTTTTATGAGAAGCCTTGATTATTTAAAGTATTTAATTGAAGAAGGACATGGTGTAAGTTTAAAAAGTTTATGTTATCAAAATGATGATAGTATACCACAATCATTTGAAATAGAAGCAATAATAAATAATAAAATATATAAATATACACTTGAATTTAAAAATAGCATTATTAATTTAGAAAGCCTTAAAATAAGAAATTTAAGTTATAATTCTGGAAACGAAGATATTATTTTTATATCAAAATTGAAAAATATTACTGAAGACAAAATTGCAATGAGTTTAAAACTTTCTTCAAAATATATTCCACAAGAAATAATTTCAATATTAAAGAAAAAAGATAATGATAAAATTGAAAGTTCTAAAGGTTTATTGTTAAATAAATTAAGTAGCTTAGACATTAAGGTAATACAAGATTTTGTATTATGGATAAAAAATAA
>ONGV01000054.1 GCA_900317445.1 uncultured Eubacteriales bacterium
CCTTTTGTTTCAGTTGTAAGAGTTCCACCTTTTCCTCCCATATCTGCTCCAAGGTAATATTTAATTGCATTAACTTTACATTCCTTTATACAAGATGCACAGCCCCAACAATGCTTTGGATTTTTTATAAATGCTTTATTATTTTCATCTATTTTAATTAAATTGCCAGGACAAGCTTCTTTGCATTTTCTACATCCAACACATTTATCCTTGTTAATTAGTATGCTCATAATTATTCCCTCCTGTTATTAAATCTCTAAATATTATCTCTATTTTTCCATTATTTAATTTGGAGTTTACATACTTTAGATAATCATTACTTTTATTTGGATAATCTAAATTTTCTGCAAAGCTATGCCATCTTGTTTCTTTTCTTGCTCTAAGATGTGCTATTACTGCTTTACATACTATTAATCTTTCTTTAAGTTCATATATTTCAACTAATTCATCTATATCCTTTGCTTTTAAATTTTTACTTAATTCTATAATTCCATCAATTTTATCATCGGCTAAGTTTAATTGATTTTCATTAAATTGATAATTAGAACCTATTCCCCCTGCATACTTATCCATAATAGTTTGCATGCCTTCTTCTAATTCATCTACTTTATATAAGCTTTCTTTATTATTTAAATAGCTTGTAACCTCTTTAAACTTTTCTTCTATTTCCTCTTTATTTATCTCTGAAATTTTTTTATTTTTTATATATTTTATTGCAGATTCAGCTGAAATTTCTCCTTCAACTAAAGCCCCTGTAACATATTTTTGTGGACAACCGCCTGCTACATCCCCTGCAGCATAAAGACCATTTATTGTAGTTTTTCTATTTACATCTACCCAATAACCACTAGCTGTGTGTCCTCCAACTATGTAAGGTTCTGTTCCTTCAATTTCCACATTTTCTTTATCTGGTCCTTTTCCACTTTCTATCCACTTTAAAGTTTGACTTGGTGCCATATTTAAATATGCCTTTAATAAATCTAGCTCAGCCTTTTCTCCAATACCTTCTGTTTTTAAGTAACATGGACCTCTTCCTTGTAAGTTTTCCCTTACTGTTCCATAAAGTCTTTCTGATGTAGTGTTGCCATAAGTGCTTCCATATTCTTCGCCCTTAGAATTAACTTGAGGTGCCCATACCCCTTGAGCTATTGTTCCAGTAGGTGCTATTGTATCTTTACATCTTAAAGCAATAAATCTCATTTCAAAGGTTGTCATCTCTGCCCCTGCTTTTAATCCCATTGCAAATCCTGCTCCTGTATTAAATGGGCAATACCACATTTTGTGCTGAGAAAAGCCTGGATTATTAGGTTTATAAAGTCCTGCTGCTCCCCCTGTTGAACATATCACGCTTTTTGCTTGTACCACATAAAATATTTCTTCCTCTGTTGATATTCCATATACCCCTTTTATCTCATTATTTTCAACTATATAATCAATAACATTTACATGATTTTTTACTGTTACATTCTTAGATTTATAAACCTCATCTGCAAGTATTGGCTTTATATTTTCCCCATTAATTTTTATATTTCTATTTCCTCTTGTAACATAATTCCCATTTTCATCTTTTAATATAACTAATCCTAAATCCTCTAATTTTTTTGTTACAGAATTTAATCTTTCACTCATTGTTAAAAGCAAATCTTCTCTAACTATATCTTCAGCATCTTTTTTTGCATAATCTACATAATCTTGAGGTTTCTTTCCATCTACTATGTAAGCATTTAAAGCATTAACTCCTGCTGCTAAACACCCACTTCTTTTTATGTTTGCCTTCTCTAAAATTAAAACTTTATTATCAGATTCTTTTGATATTGTAATTGCAGCAAAACATCCTGCTGCTCCTCCCCCTATTATTAAAATGTCAGTTGATAATTTTTCAATCTTCATATTATTCACCTATCCATATATATTTACTATGTTTTAAATTTAAAATTTTTTAAATATAAACTGGCATTGGATCTACTTTTAATTTATTTTCTAGTATTTTTGTTTCTTTATTGTTATATACATATATTCTATGAATTAAAACCAATACCTCATCCCCTTCTTTTAAAGGTTCATCTTCTAGTGTTCTATAACCTGTTAGTTTATTTTCTCCAACCTGAACCTCTATTTGAATATTATTTCCTCTAAATGAAACAGAAGATACTACACCTTTTTCAGCTGCTGAAGGTACTGATATTTCTTCTCTATCTTTTCCTATTTGTATAAACTCAGGTCTTATTACTGCCTTAGAATCATCTCCTATATCATCAAATCCTTTAAGTGATGAGTAATTATCTATTATTGTTGATTCTCCAATAAACTGTGCAACAAAAGGTGTTTTAGGATTTTTATAAATTTCTATTGGAGTCCCTTTTTGTTCTATTCTTCCTCTATTTGTAACTATTATTTCATCTGCAACTTCTACAGCTTCCTCTTGGTCATGAGTTACAAATATACTTGTTATGCCAAGCTTTTCTACCATTTCTTTTAACCAAGACCTTAATTCTTTTCTTACTTTTGCATCTATTGCTGCAAAAGGCTCATCTAATAATAATAGCTTTGGATTTGGAGCTAAAGCTCTAGCAAAAGCTACTCTTTGCCTTTGTCCTCCTGATAATTGATGAGGATATCTTTTTTCAAATCCCTTTAATCCAACTAATTCTATAAGCTCTTGTACTCTAGTTTTTATAAATTTTTTGTCTTTCTTTTGTACTTGAAGACCAAAAGCTATATTTTCAAATACAGTCATATGTCTAAATAATGCATAATTTTGAAATACAAAGCCTATTCCTCTTTTTCCTGCTGGTATATCATTAACTCTTGTACCCCCTATAATAATATCCCCACTATCTGGTGTTTCAAGACCTGCTATCATTCTTAAAATTGTTGTTTTTCCACTTCCACTAGGTCCTAAAAGTCCTATTAGCTTTCCTTCTTCTATGCTAAAATTAACATCATTTGACGCTTTAAAATCTTTAAAGGATTTATTTATATTTTTCAGTTCAACATACATAGCTTAAGCCTCCTTTTTTCCCTTCCACTCTACAATATTTCTTAAAATTAATATAATAATTGCTATAATAACTAAAATTGATGCTACTGCAAAAGCTGCTGAAAATTGATATTCATTATATAATATTTCTACATGTAGTGGCAGTGTATTAGTTTTTCCCCTTATATGTCCTGATACAACTGATACAGCTCCAAATTCCCCCATAGCTCTTGCACTACATAAAATTATTCCATATAAAAGTGCCCATTTTATATTTGGTAATGTTACCTTTCTAAATATCGTAAAACCACTTGCTCCCATTATTGCTGCAGCTTCTTCTTCATCTTTTCCTTGAGAATTCATCAATGGTATTAATTCTCTTACTATAAATGGGAAGGTTACAAATATTGTTGCTAAAACTATTCCTGGAATAGCAAAAACAATTTTTATATTATTATTTGCTAAAAAGTCTTCTAAAAAGCTTCCTCTTCCAAAGGTAAGTATAAATATTAACCCTGCAATAACTGGTGATATTGCAAAAGGAAGGTCTATTAAAGCTGTTAAAATATTTTTTCCTTTAAAATTAAACTTTGTAATTGCCCAAGAGGCAAATAATCCAAATATAGTATTAAGAACTGTTGCGATTATTGTTGCTATAAGTGTTAACTTTAAAGCTTCTAAAGTATATGTATCTGTTATAGCAGCTAAATATGCATCCCAACCTTTTTTAAGAGCTTCTGCAATTATAACTATCAAGGGAAATATTAACATTAAAACTAAAAACAATACACTTATTAAAATAAGAATCCATTTACTTAATTTATTTTTCATGTTAATCACTCCCTTGTAAATTTATTTGTATGAACTTGAATTAAGTTTATTGAAAAAAGTATTATAAATGATAATATAAGCATTACTAAAGCAATTGCAGTTGCTCCTGCATAATCATATTGTTCAAGCTTACTCATTATAAGAAGAGGTGCTATTTCTGTTTTCATAGGCATATTTCCTGCTATAAATACAACACTACCATATTCACCTATTCCTCTAGCAAAAGCCAAAGCAAAGCCTGTTAAAAGAGGTGAAAGCAATTCTGGAAAAATTACTTTAAAGAAAGTTCTTACTCTTCCTGCTCCAAGCATTTCAGCAGCTTCTTCATATTGACCATCTAATTCCTCTAAAACTGGTTGAATATTTCTAACTACAAAAGGAATTCCTATAAATATTAAAGCTATTGTAATTCCAAACTTAGAAAATGAAGATTCAATTCCTAATTTATATAACTTAGAACCTATCCATCCATTTTTTGAATAAAGTGCTGTTAATGCAATTCCTGCTACTGCTGTTGGAAGAGCAAAGGGAAGGTCTATAATTCCATCTAAAAGTCTTTTAAAAGGAAATTTATATCTTACAAGAACCCAGGATAATATAAGTCCAAAAACACTATTTACTAAAGCTGCTGCTAAGGAACATTGAAGGCTTACTTTAAATCCTGATAAAACTCTTGGGTTAGTTACTGTATCAATAATTCCACTTAATCCAATACTTGAGCTTTTAATAACTACACTTACTAAAGGAATTAAAACTATTAATCCTAAATAGAGAAGTGTAATCCCCATAGACAACCCAAATCCTGGGATGACTCTTTCTTTTCTTTTCATTACTTTCACCTCATTTGTAATTTATTAATTTGAAGGTACATATATTTGGTCAAATATTCCTCCATCTGCAAAATGTTTCTTTTGAGCTTCTCTCCATCCACCAAAAACATCATCTATTGTTACTAAATTTACATCTTTAAAAGTATCTTTGTATTCTTCTGCAATTTTTTCATTTCTTGGTCTATAATAATTTTTTGCAGCAATTCTTTGTCCTTCATCTGAATAAAGATATTCTAAATAAGCCTTTGCTACCTCTGTTGTACCTTTCTTTTCTGCTACCTTATCAACTATTGCAACTGGTGGTTCTGCTAAGATACTTATAGATGGTACTACTATTTCAAACTGGTCTTCTCCAAATTCATCAAGAGATAAATAAGCTTCATTTTCCCAAGCTAAAAGAACATCTCCAATTCCTCTTTCAACAAAGCTTGTAGTTGCACCTCTTGCACCTGAATCTAAAACTTCAACATTTTTATATAACTTTCCTATAAAATCCTTAACTTTTTCTTCATCATTATTAAACTTATTTAAGCCATATGCCCAAGCTGCTAAGTAGTTCCACCTTGCTCCACCTGAAGTTTTTGGATTTGGAGTTACTATTGAAACATCATCCTTTACTAAATCATCCCAATCCTTTATATTCTTAGGATTTCCTTTTCTAACTAAGAACACTATTGTGGATGTGTAAGGTGAACTATTATCTTCAAATTCCTCTTGCCATCCTTTATCTATTAAGCCTGCATCTTCTATTGCATCAATATCATATGCTAATGCCAAAGTAACAACATCTGCTTCTAAGCCTTCTATTACTGAACGCCCTTGTTTTCCTGAGCCACCATGAGATTGATTAATAGTTACTTCTTGACCCGTTTTATCTTTCCAATACTTAGCAAAACTTTTATTAAAATCTGTGTATAATTCTCTTGTTGGGTCATATGAAACATTTAAAAGTTCTATAGACTTTTTATTGTCATTAGCTGTATTTGAAGCACTTTCTTTATTATCACTACCATTTCCGCAACCTGTTAATACCCCCATAAATAATGTAGCTCCTAATAAAGCACTTAATATTTTCTTCTTCATTTTTATTCCCCCTTTTATTTTTAATACATACTTTTCATATATGTTTTCAATGACTAAATTATAATATCATATTTTTCTATTGTCAATAACTTTTAGAAAAATTTTTATAAAAAATATATTCTTACTATGCTTTATCTAGATAATGTGCTAAACCCAAGTTTTCTATTATAAATTATATTTTTAACTATTGACAAAACTCAGATTTTATATAGTATAATAATTACATATATGTATTGTATGAAAAGGAGGTATGAAAATGAAAATTTCTTCAAAGGCTAGATATGGTCTTGCATCAATGATATATATAGCTAAAAATTGTTCTCATAATGAATGTATTACAATTATTAATATTGCTAACTCATTAAAAATATCAAAAATATATCTTGAACAAGTTTTTTCTCTTTTAAAAAGAGCAAATCTTGTAATTTCCATAAAAGGTGCTCAAGGAGGGTACCAACTTGCAAGGTCCATAGATAGTATAACTGCAAAGGATATTATAGGGGCTATAGAATTAAGCCTTTTTGATAAAACAGATGTTACAGTATTAAATTCTTCAGAGGCAATTGAAAAAGCAATGGAAACCTTAGTATGGAATAAACTTGATGAAGATATATCTAAAAGGTTATCATCTATAACATTACGTGATTTAGTAGAAGAAACAGATAAATTTAACAATCCTACGAACACTATGTTCTACATATAAACAAAAAAGTTGTTATACTAAGAAGCTTAGTTCTTAATATAGCAACTTTTTAATGTTTTTTATATTAATTATGTTTTTTGTATCATTTTTATTTTAAAAATGAAAGTCTAACTTTCCTCTTCTATTTTGTAATGGAAGTTTAAAATCAAAGAAATCTATTCCAGCAGGTGTTGTCTTATCTGCAATTATATGTAATATGTATCCTAAAATAAATCCCACTGCTAATCTACTTTCAAAAGCAAAATAGGCTGTTATACAAAATAGGCTTGTACCAAACCATTTATGTGTAAATTGTCTATGTGGTGACATTTTCCCAAGTGTTGTAAGCACACATAAAATCATAAGTGCAAATCCACTTTTTATATAAGTTTTAGCTATGATAAGAAATAAAATTACTATTTTATCAAACAAACTTTTTATTCCTGTAAAGTTCATAGCTCCATTTATTAAAGCATTATTTGATAAATATTTTTGGTATACTACAAAAACTAAAAATACCCAAAATATTATTGTAACTATTCTAGTAAATTGTTGAGATGCCTTTGATTTTTTAGAATCTATATCAACAATTAATGACCCTACTAAAGCTCCAATAACAAATAATAAAACTGTTAAAATATTTATAGCTCCTGACTTTCCTACTGTAAAGCCCACACCTAATATTATTGCAGCTACTGTTCCTATACAACTATGTTGCTTTCCACTCATAATTTTCCCCTTTCTAACTTTATTTTATCTTCTGTTTTATTATAACTTAAAATTATTTATTTAAATACAATATTTTATAATTTCTTAAATATTTCTTCTGCTATTTTATTCATAATTTTATATAAAATAACTGTAACTAATGTTAACACTAAAGTAATAATTAAAATGACTAAATCTATTCTTAAACTTTCAATCTTTATTGTTGCACCTACTAAAATTCCTACTAAAATTATTCCTGTTATCATAGTAATAAAAACTGACATACTTTGTTTAATTGGAGTAACTTCATTAGTCCATTCTAAATTAGGAAATTTCAAGTTAATTACAATACCAAAAATACTTATAAAAAATGCAAATACACAAGGCATAATAAATAACAAAATACTTTGTATAATATTCATCTCTAATTTTAATGAAAGCATTATTGAACAAATAAATATTGCTGGTACTAAAATTGTTAAATTTACAGCTATCTTGCTTAGTAGTATCACTTTCACCTTTATTGGTAAAGATTTTAATATCCATACATTCTTTCCTTCTAATGATATAGATGAATTTGTAGTACATGACATAACAATAAATATAGAAAATATAAATGGTGCATAACTTTTTATCACATCTAATATATCTGGTACTTGAAAAATTTCTTCAATTTTTGCTGACGGAATTACACATATTGCTATAGATGCTACTATTAAAAATATAACTCCAATTCCTGTATTTACAACATAAAGAGTTGATGAAAAATATCTCCTTAATTCTTTTTTATATAAAGCTTTAAATGGTGATGAAATCTTTAAGTCCTTAATTTCATAATTTCCACTAGCACTTTTAGAAATAATTTTGCTATTAATGTCTTTAAACTTTAATGAAAGAATGTTAGAAAATAATACAAAAATCCCTATAGAAAGTCCTATAAATATAAGTAAGGATAAAATATCTTGCTCACAAATTCCTTTTACATATACTCTTGATAAAGGATATATCTTATATATACTATTTCCTAATGCTTTTCCTATATCTCCAATATTATGTTCAATTTTATTAATGTTTAAAGATACTCCCATTATTGTTATAACAAGCATAAATGTTAGTATTGTATTAACTAAGTTTTTATATTTAAATCTTGTTGATATAAATGCTATTAATGAACCTAAAATCATAGCTATAACTAATGGAATTAAAGGAATAATAAATAATGTTATACTAAATACTATATAATATATTGTTGACATACCTTCTAAAATTCCATAAATCACTCCAGCTGGTACCATAATTAAAGAACTTAAAATAAAATTTAAAACATATAATGTAAGTATTTTACTCATAATAATATGACTTGTTTTTATTGGAAGAGACATAATAATATTATAATCTCCACAACCAAACAATGCTCCATTTGCTTTAATAGCAGTTGTAAATAATATTACTAAGCTACTTGCAGATAACATTATAGCAAGTAACATTTCTGTAATATTTAATGATTTAAAAACTTTTCCCATTCCATAGCTTATTAAAGATGAGTAAACTCCCATAATAAAAAGAACTATTATACCCCCAATTAATAAATATATAATTTTATCCTTTTCTTTTTCACTTTTTGAATGAATAGCTTTATTTATTCCAAAAAAGCTCATTAATTGTACTTTTAAAAGTATCCAAACATTACTCATTATCTATCAACTCCATAAATACATCTTCTAAACTATTATTTCCTATAATTTTTTCTGTTTCTCCACTTGCAATAAGCTTGCCACCTTTTATTATAGCAATTTTATTACATAACTTTTCTGCTACTTCAAGAACATGAGTAGAGAAAAATATTGCTCCTCCTTCTTTGCATAACTCTTTCATTATTCCTTTTAAAATATGTGCTGCCTTTGGGTCAAGACCTACAAATGGTTCATCTAAAATAAGTAGCTTTGGTTTATGAATAAGCGCTGATATAATTGCTAGTTTCTGCTTCATACCATGAGAATAAGAAGAAATTAAATCTCCTAAGTTTGATGTTATTTCAAACATATCACCATATTTTTTTATTGCTTCTTCTCTCTCTTGTTTTTTTATTTTAAAAATATCTCCAATAAAATTTAAATATTGAATACCTGTTAAATGCTCATATAAATCAGGATTATCAGGAATATATGCCATCTGCTCTTTACATTTTTCAGGTTTCTTTTTTATTGATATACCATTGATTTCAATATCCCCAAACTTAAAATCTAAAACTCCAGCTATAGCTTTTATTGTTGTTGTTTTTCCTGCACCATTATGACCTATAAATCCATAAATATCCCCAGCCTTAACTTCTAAATTTAAGTTATCAACAGCTTTTTTCCCTCCAGTATATATTTTGGTAAATTCCTTTATTTTTAACATAATAATCACCTTTTTCATGAAAAATTTCATCATAATCTTAATGTATTTTTATTATATTTCTAAACAAATAATTTTTTATAAATTAAAAGTTAAGAAAGTATTAAATTTTCTATTCTTTCTTTGTTAAATTAGTATTAAAATTATAAAGTAAGAAAATTTTATTCCTTATATATTTTAACAAATATAGGGCATACTAAAAATAAAAAATGAGGTGCTTAACTTGAAATACGAATTAACAACCTTTGAACTAGGAACATTATTAAAAAAGATAAGTAATAACAATACATTAAACATAATGTGCAAACTTAATTTAAGTGGTGGGTGGATTACTTTTAATGGAAAAGCAGATATTCTTGAAATTCCAAAGAGCAATAAAATTATTGCTGGAAATAACTTTATAAACTTAAAGATCTCAGATAAAGATAATAATGGTACTATAATTAAAATTATTGGAGCAAAAAATTCAAAATTTACAATAGACATATCTCCTACAAAATTTAAAGAAATAAAAGCTAATTCTTTAAATTTAGATATTATTAAGGAAAGTGATTGTGAATGTAAATTAAGAATTGATGAAAATGTAATTTTCACTATAAATAATAGCTTAGATGAAATAGAAAAGTTAACAAATTCAATACTTTAATAAAAGAATACAAACACAATATTTTTAAAATAATTTTATATTGTGTTTGTATTAAAAGTTCCTAAATTAATAAAGAATATTTTATGTGTATTTTTAGTATAAAACCTTTATATATTTAAATATTAACCTTCTTATTTTTGAAAGTTCACTATAAGTTTTATCCGCAAAATTTTCCACAAAATTTCTTATTGTTTCACTTTCTTCTTTAGATACCTTGTGATTACTAAATTCTGCTTTGTTTAAAATTTGTAGAATTTCATCAAATTCATCATTTTTAATAATATCTTCATCTTTTAATGATTCTTTGCTATTTTTCTTCAAATAATCTAAAATACGCTTTAAATATTTATACATGTTAATTACATTTTTATTTACATCTTCAGTATTAAATAATTTTTTATTTTTATTCATAATGTATGAATATCTTATAAAAATGATAGATATTAAAATTACTATTATCAAAACTCCTAAAAGTATATTTTTAAATATTACCTTTAATAAAATGATTAATCTATTATGTTTAGTTAAAACCTTATTTAAAGAACTATTATTTTCAGAAGGTTTTTCTAAATTACTATTATCCTCTTCTTCAGCTTCAACCTTTTCTTCATTAGAAGTAGTTTGTTGTTCTTCTTCCTTTTTAATTTCTTCTAAATTATTTTGTTGTTCTTCTTGATTATATATATTATTTGTATATGAATCTTCATCATCATATCCAGGGGTAACATCAACAATTCTCCAACCAATTCCATCAATATAAACTTCTACCCAAGCATGAGCATTGCTATCTTTTACATTTACTTCATTAGTTCCATAACCTTTTGCTAAATAGCCTTCTACATATCTTGCTGGAACTTGCCACATTCTAAGAAGTACACAAGCTGCTGAAGCATAGTGTGTACAATATCCTTTCTTATTTTCAAATAAAAAATATTCAACAAAATCTTTTCCTCTAGGCAACTTTCCAGGAGAAAGTGTGTAGCTTGTTTCACTATTTATTATTTCTTCTGCAAGTTCAATTTTATCATCAACACTATAATCATCTCTTTTTCCTATGTCTTCATATTCCTCTCTCACTTTATTAAGAGTTGATTCTGGAAGCTTTGTATAAACATCATACACATATTCTCTATATTTATTTTCTTTATCTAAATACTCTTCATCAAATTGTGTATATAAATAATTATCAAATTCATATGGATAATAATAAAATGAATATGATTTTTTATTTGCTTTTGGAGAAACAAAGCTATCATTATGAAAATTAAAGATATCTTTGTTAGATTCATAATTTGCATTATAAGGTGCATATATATATTTATTATTAGCTCCTACATTTTCAATTTGTATAATTTTTTTTTCTTCATTTAAATATTGATTATAATTATCACTTAGTATATTTTTATAAATTTTAGAAATATATTGTTCTGCTGCTTCATAATTTAAGTTTTGAGTACAAATATCACTTAATAGTTTTTTATATTTTCTATAAGTACTTGAAGAAATATTTTTCCAACTACGTCCTGTATATACCTCTCCTACATATCCTTTAAGATAAATATCCTCATTAAATTGGTCTACTTTCACAATTAAATCTGTTTTATTATCATATTCAATACTATCAACTGAACCTAGCTTCCCTCCATTTATTCCACCTGTTGCAGTATCTGAAAATAATGAAAGTAATTTTTCATATTCTGCATTATTAATATATTGTGCCATTTCTCTTTTTGTATCAATAAGTTTTTTATTGTTTAAGTACTTTTCCTTCGGATAAATAATAAATACAAGAAAAAATAATAAACAACTAATCATAGCTAAAATCATTCCACTTTTTATATTAATATTTCTTCTTACTTTTCCATTACCATAAAAATATTTCTTTTTTCTTTTGTTATATTTAAATTCACTTTTATTTTTTGCTGAAACCTTAAACATGGATAAAGATAAAGCTACTATCCAACAAATAATAAGCATAAAAAAAGGAAGCATATCTGGCATAATAGCAAAAAATACACCAATTTCTAAACAAGGTAGTGTTACTATTAATAGTAAAATAAAATTACTCTTATATATTATTGAATAAGAAACTAATTCAATTATTATAAATGCAATAAACATTAAGGCTATAGACATGGAAGTTTGAACTCCAACATTAATCTCTTCACTTGCTAATGAATAAATATCAAGTAATATTCCACCTGTAATAGAACTTAACTTATCATTTACCTCAACAAATATATTAATAACACCATAAATAACTATATCCTTAAATAAAAAATATAGAATAATATAAATTATATTTATTGCTAGAATTAATGCGTTTCTTCTTTTTCTCATTGAAAATATTAGTGAAAATATTGTTATAAGTAATATAATAAAAACAACAAGTGTAAGCCTTGAAACTTCTAAGTTAAAACTTGTAATAAAAGAAAATAAAGATCCATACACCCCAAAAAAGCACAAAATAACTAAAAAAACTTTTAAATACCAATTTTCATAATAAGAAGATGATGATAAGTGGAAGTCTTTACTTAAAATAATTTCTTTTTCTACTTTATTATTTTTTTTCATATTATTCACCTCATATCACCAAATTTTCTAAGGCTTCTTTTAAATTATTTCCATCAATAACCTTTAGATTATTTAAGTTTACTTCTCTTTTATCCTTTAAATAAAGAATATCCATATTTTCATTTTCTTCAAGATAGGCAATATCATCTTTAGGTATATTAGAAGTTATATAAAACTTTCTAGAATATTTTTCACCATCACTTTCAATATTATAGTGCTTTAAAGACAAAATATCTTCTTCATATGTTGTTAATGATAATAATTCACAAGCCACTCCTAGTATATCTTCTTCTGAATTTATAATTACTTTATAAAAATAATCTTTACTTTTATCATACCAACATATGTAATGAATATAATTATAGGATAAAAGCATATAAGATAAAGATATAGCTGTTTCTATAATTCCTTGAATTATATTAATATTATTTTTATCTTCACAAAATTCCACTATTATTATTGAACTACTTGATATAGGCTGACTATATTCTTTTATCATAATATTATTAATTTTGCTACTTAACTTCCAATGAATTCTTTGTATTTTATCTCCTTCAACATATTCTCTTATATTAAATACCTCTGAAGGGTCATCTCCTGATTTATCCTTTGAAAAATTTTCTCCATCTAAAGAATTTACATCTAAAACTTTATTAAAAAAACTTAAATTATATATATTAGGAAGTATAATTATTTCTTTAGATTTATTTAACTTCTTCTTTACTGAAGAAATTGTTAAATAATCATATATTTTTAAGCTTTCAGCTTCTATTATTAATTTTCCACAATATTTAGATTTAATTTTAAAGGTTATACTTTCTCTTTCTTTAGAATTAATAGGAAAATTTATATATTCTATTTCTTTGTTATTTGAAAATTTATTATAATAACTTAACTTTAGCTCTCCATTTAAAGCTGGAAAAATAGAATTATTTTTTATAAATATTTTTATACTTATTTCTTCATCTTTATTTTCTAAAACATTATTGCTTTGAATATCTAAACTAATATTTTTATTTATAATCCTTATAATAATATTTAATACTATTGGTAATAATAAAACTGTTATAAATATTGCCAATGGAAAATAATCTGAATATAAAATAGTAAATAAAAAACTTCCTATAATTATAAAAAAATATATTATTTTTGTTTTTAACATATTTCCTCCTGATTATCTAGTTCCTGGCACACTAACACTATTTAAAATATCTAAAAGTATTTTTTCTTCTGAAACATTGCTTATTCTAGCTTTAGTATTTAATATAATTCTATGAATTGTAACATCTTTAAAAATTTCTTGTATATCTTCTGGAATTACATAATCTCTATTTTTTAGAAAAGCTGTAGCTTTTGCTAGTTTTGTTAATGCAACACTTCCTCTTGGGCTTACTCCTAAATATATTAAAGGATGATTTCTAGTTTTTGATATTAAGGTTACTATATATTCATATATTTTTTCATGTATATAAATATTTTCAATTAAATCTTGCATAACTAAAATATCTTCTTTTGTAACAACAGTATTTATTTTATCAAGAGAAACTTTTTTTTGCTTTCCTTTTAAAATTTCTATTTCACTTTGCATATCAGGATATCCCATAGTAATCTTAATCATAAATCTATCTAATTGAGATTCTGGAAGCATTTGAGTTCCTATAGAACCAACTGGATTTTGTGTTGCTATTACCATAAAAGGTTTTGGAACTTCCCTTGTTATGCCATCAATAGTTACCTTTCCTTCTTCCATTACCTCTAGTAATGCAGACTGTGTTTTAGCAGATGTTCTATTTATTTCATCAGCTAAAAATAAATTACACATTATTGAACCTTGCTTATATTCAAATCTATCTAATTCCTTATTATAAATAGAAAAACCTAATACATCACTTGGCAATACATCAGGTGTAAATTGTAATCTTTTACAATTAAGTGACATAGCTTTAGAAAAGGATAATGCTAAAGTAGTTTTTCCCACCCCTGGTATATCTTCTATTAAAATGTTTCCTTTTGCTAATATGGTAGTTGAGACTTTCTTTATGATATCATCTTTCCCTATAACTATCTTTTTGACTTCTGAAATAATCTCATTAGCTTTGTTTATATATTCTTGCATATTATTCTCCCCTTCTACATCAGCTTCTTACATTTACATAGTATCATATTTATGTTAATTAAAAACATATTTATCAAAATTGTAATATTTCCTTAAAATTATTTAACTATTAGAATTCAAGTAGTAATGCAACTTTAATATCTTATGTATACTTAAAACTATATATATTTCTTTAAATTTAAAAATGTGGATAATTACTTATAAATCTAAAATAATTACCCACATATATCCTAATTTCATTATTTAATTTCTTTTTTTTATAAAAAGTATTATTACTATTAATATGACAACTAATTCAATTATTAAAATAAAATCTCTTTTTTCTGAAACTACATTATTACTTGTTTTATTATTAGCACTATTATTTGTTGTGCTTTCATTTAAAGCTTCTTTTTGCTTGTCTATAATATCTTGAGCCACTATTTTTCCTTCTGTATTTCTTGCAATAACTTTTATAGTATAATTTTCTGCATTCCCTTCATCACTATATTCAAATGAGTCTATTGCATAATTTTGAACTATCATATAGCTTTCGCCTTTATTTATTTTTCTCACACAATTATCAGATAAAGTTTCAGCTCCTATTAAGGCTTCTTTATTATTTTCACTATTATCAATAGACACTATTATGTATCCTTTTCCTTCTGGTACCTTTACTCCCTCTACTGGAGCAGTAATAAACCCTGCATGAGGTACTGTTCCCTCTGCTAATACCATAGTTTTATTTTCATCTATTATATTATTATCTTCAACTTGAGCATAAGATATTTTATATTTTGCATCTATTGATGAAGTCATAAATGTTATTCCTTCTAATATATCATAACCATCTTCAAAATCATAAACATTTGCACATTCAATTAATTGTTTTTCTTCTTTTGTATCATTATCTATGGAATAAATATAGGCTGTTGGACCAAATTCATCATGTTGATAAATTCTTTTTCCATCATTTATATCACATATACCACTTATATAGAAATTATCTTCTGCTTGCAATAAAGTTTTATCTTCATAAGATATCCAAAAATATCCACCTTCATCATTATAATTACCCCAACTATTTTTCACAAGCCAAGCTCCATCATTTTTAGGTTTATTGTTATCCTTAAAATTATCTCTTGAATAATTATCATCCCATCCAACTATCAATATAGCATGTTGTTCATCTTTTACAAAAGTTTCATCATTACAATAATATTCATTCATAGTTTTACCTGAAAAAATATTATTACTTCTATATGCAGAAACCACACCACCAGCTTCTAATATTCCTTTTTTAACTTCATCCATATCATTTGAAATTTCAACTATATCAGTAACATAAAACTTAGGTGAAGCAGTATCCATATTTTCTGGAATAGTAGCATTTTCAGAAGGATTATAAGGAATATCCTCTTCAAGTCTTACTCCACCAGCACTAGTTAAATAATTTTTTACAACACTAAAGCTAGCTGGATCATAACTTTCTCTTTTAAAACCATACCCATCTCTTAATGTAGCCCACCATCTTACATGTTCTTCAGAAAAATCATATTCCCCATAACCCTTTAATTTTAAATAACTTTCTACTGCAGCCATTCCTGCAAAACACCAACATACTCCTAATTCTCCTTGATCCTTAACAGAAGTCATTAATCCAAGTTCTCTAGGGTCATACTTACTTTTATACTCTTCACCATTAACTTTAAATGTATTAATATAAGTTAAATTTATAAAAATTACCAACAAAAAAGTTATTAATCTATATTTTCTTTTCATCTTTATTCCTTTCATTCACTATATTGTATATTTATACATATCAGTATAACATACAACAAATATTTCTTGTTAATATTAATTTATTATTTATAAACTTTTTATTTATTTGACATAAAAATGACATATTTATATTGTAAAATCAAATTGTAAAGTAATTAAGCATATTATTTATCCCCTTTATAAAATCCATCTTACTCAGAAGATGGTATATAAAAAAACAAGGTGCACCCCCCAATATTTGCACCTTGTTTTTTTGTTTTCATTTTTTATATATTTTTTTTAAAAAAGAAACCAATGTTTATATCTCATTTAATGAGCATAAACATTGGCTTTTTTAATTATTTAACAATTTCAAATGCGTCTAAAGTTATTGTAGTTTTTGTTGAAGAACTATTTTTTAATCCTGTCCACTCTACTTTTATTGTATGTGTTCCTGAAGTTAATCCTGATAATGAAAATACTACACTTTGATCTTTAGC
>ONGV01000086.1 GCA_900317445.1 uncultured Eubacteriales bacterium
TACAAATTTGGTTACTCTTCAATAGGATTAACAATATAGGACAAAAACAATAGGATAAGAAAGAGAGGGAATCTGCTTTACTCAGATCCCCTCTTTTTCTTATCCTTAATTTTTTCTAGTTAAATTAATAAATTTAAATTCTAAATTATCTTTAAGATTTTTATTTATTTCAGAGAAATAGGTGATTTTCCATTGAGATGGTTCAATTTTAGGAAAATAAGTATCTCCTTTAAAATCTTTATTTACTTCTGTTAAATATAAATTCTTGCAATAAGGTAAAAAAGTAGAATAAATTTCCCCTCCACCAATAACAAAAATCTCTTCTTCAGAAGTCTCATATTTATCCACTATTTTTTTTAGGTTATGAACAATGGTAACAGAGTCAGAATCAACAGTATAATTTTTATCTTTTGTTAAGACAATATGATGTCTTTTAGGAAGAACTCCTGGTAGCGATTCAAAGGTTTTTCTGCCCATTATTATTGTATGATTAGAAGTAAGGTCTTTAAAATGTTTTAAGTCTTCAGGAATATGCCATAAAAGTTTGTTGTTTCCACCAATTATGTTATTTTTAGCTACTGCAGCTATAATAGATATCATTAATATACATCCTTTCAAAGTTTTTATAATAATTCTAACAGTATGAGTTTGAAGTATCAATTAAAAATCATATTACATATTAAATTTTTGAAATAACAAATAGAATATGTTACAAATAAAATATGTTATAATATATGTACTTAGGCAGAAAGTTTATATTATGAAGCAAACTAAGAAAAAATATTATTAAAAAAATAAATTTTTAGTTTACAAAGAAATGAGGTGTATTAAATTTGGCATATACTGCATTGTATAGAAAATGGAGACCAAAAACCTTTGATGATATAATTGGTCAAGAACATGTAACAACAACTTTAAAAAATCAAATAGCTAATGATAGAATAGCACATGCTTATCTTCTTTGTGGAACTAGAGGTACTGGTAAAACATCTACTGCAAAAGTTATGGCAAAAGCTCTTAATTGCTTAAATCCTAAAGATGGAAACCCTTGCAATGAGTGTGAAATGTGCAAAAAAATAAGTCAAGGACTTGCAATTGATGTTACAGAGTTAGATGCAGCATCTAATAATGGTATAGATAAAATAAGAGATATTATAGATGATACAAAATATCCTCCACAAGAAGGAAGGTATAAAATTTATATAATGGATGAGGTTCATATGCTTTCTGTAGGTGCTGTAAATGCATTTTTAAAAACCTTAGAAGAACCACCTGAAAATGTTATTTTTATATTAGCAACAACAGACCCGCAAAAGCTTCCTATAACTATTTTATCTAGATGTCAAAGGTTTGATTTTAAGAGAATAAGCATAAAGGATTTGACAGAAAGGTTAAGGACAATAGTAACAGCTCAAGGAGTTCTTGCAGATGATAAAAGTCTTGATTTAATAGCAAGGGTTTCTGATGGTGCTGCAAGAGATGCTTTAAGCATACTTGACCAAGCAATTTCTATGGGGGATGGAAGTGTAAACTATGATAATCTTATAGAAATGTTAGGACTTGTTACTAATGAATATTTATTTGATATTACTTCTGCCATCATAGAAAAAAATGTAGAGAAGGCAATGGTGGTAATTGAAAAGGTAGTTTTTGCAGGAAAAGATATGTACTTATTTATAAAGGATTTAGTAGAACATTATAGAAATCTACTTATGCTAAAAGTCACAAGTAACCCTCAAGAAGTACTTGATATGTCTTTAGAAAATATAAAGCTTTTAGATGAACAAAGCAAGCGAATTCGTGTAGAAGAAATAATGAGAGATATAAGAATTCTTCAAGAAGCTGAAGGAAATGCTAAACTTAGTAAACAAGCAAGATTATATTTAGAATTAGCTGCTATAAAAATGTGTAAAATAGAATATGATACATCTAATGAAGTTATTTTAACAAGAATAAATAAGCTTGAGGAAGCTATAAAAAATGGTTCAATTACAGTAGTTCAAGGAAATAAAACAGAATCATTACAGAAAAATAATAATTTAAGGAATAATGTAGTAAATAGTGGTAACAATATAGAAAGGAAACCTAAGATACAGGAAAAAAATTCTTCTTTAGAAAATAGTAATTCTTTAGGTAAAAGTAAAACATCAGATGTTCAAAGGGCTTGGAAAGATATTTTAGAAACATTTAAATCAAGAAGGGCAATGATTATTTTTGCTTCAATTGTCACAGGAAAGGTTGTAGATTGTACTGATGGAGTTGTTACTATAAAATATGATGCTCAATATTCTTTTAATAAGCAAAGATTAGAAAAGCCAGAAAATATTAAAGTTATAAATGAGGTATTTTCAGAGGTAATGAGAGAAAATTTAAAAGTTAGATTTATAGTAGATGGAGAAAATGAAGAAAGAAAATCTACAGAAGATTTAATTAAAGATGCTATGGGGGATATTCCTTTGGAAATATTTGATGAATAAAGATAGAATTCTTAAAAAAAATATTATATAATAAATTTTAGATTAAAGTTCAAGGAGGAATTATTTATGGCAAAAGGTGGATTTCCAGGTGGCTTCGGAGGAGGCAATATGAATAACCTAATGAAACAAGCTCAAGCAATTCAAAAGAAAATGCAAAATATACAAAAAGAAATAGAAGAATCAGAATTTGAAGCAGCAGCAGGTGGCGGAGCAGTTTCAGTAAAGGTTAATGGTAAAAGGGAAGTTCTAGCAATTAATATAAAACCAGAAGTGGTTGATCCTGATGATGTAGAAATGTTAGAAGATTTAGTTTTAAGTGCAGTTAATGAAGCTATGAGAAAGGCTGATGAAGAAACTGCTAATAAAATGGGAAAAGTAACAGGTGGAATGAATATACCTGGACTATTCTAATAAGTTAGAGATATGAATACAGCATACAGGTTTATTCTCCTGTATGCTTTATTATTTGAAAGGAATGATATAAATGGATTTTTATCCAGTAGCTATAGAAAAATTAATTGAAGAATTTGCAAAGCTTCCTGGTATAGGACAAAAAACAGCACAAAGATTAGCATTACATGTATTAAATTTACCAGAAGATGAAGTGAAAGAATTTGCAGGTGCATTAGTTAAAGCAAGAGGAACTATAAAGTATTGTTCTGTATGTGGAAATTTTACAGACCAAGACCCTTGTGCAATATGTAGTAATCCTAATAGAGATAAAAGTGTAATATGTGTATTAGAGCAACCTAAAGATGTAATGACAATGGAAAAAGTTAAAGAATATAATGGATTGTATCATATACTACATGGAAATTTATCTCCAATGCAAGGAAGAGGTCCTCAAGATATAAGAATAAGAGAACTTGTGGCAAGAATGAAAGAGGATGTAAAAGAAGTTATTATTGCAACTAATCCTAATATAGAAGGAGAAGCAACAGCAATGTATATAGCAAAAATTTTAAAACCTTTAGATGTAAAAGTAACTAGAATAGCAGCAGGAGTACCTGTTGGAGGAGATTTAGAGTATGCAGATGAAGTTACTTTATCAAAGGCATTAGAAGGAAGAAAAGAAATATAGTTTTTAGTTAATATGTTTCACTTATGTTTAAAAACCTATAACATATAGAAATCTAAAGATGAAATTTACATAAGGTATAGGAATAATAAAATAACTATCAGAATATAATTATATAGATAGTAGGCCTAAAAATTTTGGAGGTAGAAATTTATGGGTAAAACTAAAAGTGAAAAATATGACAAAGAAGAACTTGACATAATAAAAGCAATAGAAAATACTAAGCTAGAGATAGAAACAGCAAGAAATCTCTTTAATATTGTTTATGACGAAAACCTTATCGAAATGGCCATCTATTTAGAAGAAGCAGCAAAAAAGAGATTAGAGTATCTAATAGCATTAGCAAAAGAAAAAGGAATGATAGTAAGTACCCAATATATACTATATCAATGCATAAATATGTCAGAATAAAAATATAAAGGGGATGAAAGTATGGAAAACTTATTACAGTCACAAAATGTAAAACTTATAATATATGGCTTTATAGGATTAGTAATATTATATTTGATTTTAAAATTATTAAAGTTACCTTTAAAAATACTTATTAATGGTATATCAGGTGTAGTACTTTTATACATTGCTAATTTAATAGGTGTAAACTTTGGAATAACAGTTGGAATAAATATAGTAACAGCA
>ONGV01000151.1 GCA_900317445.1 uncultured Eubacteriales bacterium
TAGTCGGGAATTTACGACTGTGAAGTATCATACCAAATGTAAGTAGTTATTTATAACAAAAACAGATACATTGAAACAGTAAGATAAAATTGTGAGATTTATCCGAATCATCTAGCATATATATTTGTATATGTTTTTAGTAGCAGAATAAGATGGAAAATAAAGTTTTAGCTGTAGTTGCAGGAGTTGAAATTACTCAAAATGATTTAGAAGAAGTAATAATGAGATATCCAGAAGACAAAAGAGGATATTTTAATAATGAACAAGGGAAAAAACAACTTTTAGAACAAATAATAGCTTTTGAACTATTTAATAAATTTGGAGCAGAAAATAATATTGATAAAACAGAAGAATATATAAAAGAAGTACAAAAAGTACAAAAAGATATTTTAACTCAAATGACAATAAATAAAATTCTTTCAGATGTAATAATTACTGATGAAGATATGAAAAAGTACTATGAAGAAAATAAAGCTCAATTTAAGAGTCCAGAAACTGTATCAGCTAAGCACATATTAGTTAGTGATATAGAAGAAGCAAATTCAATAAAAGAAGAATTAGATAATAATGCTATTTCTTTTGAAGAAGCTGCTAAGAAATATTCATCATGTCCTTCAAAGGAACAAGGAGGAGATCTTGGTGAATTTGGTAGAGGAATGATGGTTCCAGAATTTGAAAATGCTGCTTTTGAATTAGAAATAGGACAAATAAGTGAACCAGTAAAAACACAATTTGGATATCATATAATATTAGTAGAATCTAAAAATGAACCAAAAGAAAAAGAATTTGATGAAGTTAAAGATATGATATTTAATCAAATGAATCAAGAAGCTCAACAAAAGAAATATATTGATATGATTATGGAACTAGAAAAGAAATATGGTGTTGAAAGAAAGTAATAATTAAAAATTTGTATAAATAAAATTATTATATAAAAATAACATGGAACTGTTGCACAAAGAATTTGAATGACAATATACTATATATTGTGTGAATATTTGCTGATGCAACAGTTCCATATTTTATTTATTAAGAAATTATATGATTTGTTAAATTTTACATAACTTAATATCTATTATTTTTATTTTAGAATAATTTTTTAATTTTTGTATCATTAAAATCAAGTACATATTCATCAGCAGTAGCTATTAAAGATTCTTTTTGGTATTTTGCATATTCATCATAAATTGCAAAAACCTTCATATTTGCTAGTTTAGCACCTTTAACAGCTTCTAAAATATCTTCAAATACAAGACATTCTTCTGGAAGAATTCCTAATTTTTTTGAGGTTAAAAGATATATATCAGGACAATTTTTACCATTTTCAACTTCGCTAGTTGTAGTTATAATATCAAAATAATCATAAACTTTTACACAATTTAAAGCAGCTGTTAATAGTTTCTTTGAATTACTTGTTGCTAAGGCTATTTTTATATTGTTAGATTTTAAAAATTTTAGAAAATCTAAGGCTCCATTTTTTAAAGATATATCATTTGAATAATGGTTGTATGCCATTTTGTACCATGTATTTAAAATATCTTCAATTGAATCTGAAATGTTAAATTTATTTTTGAAATAGTAAGCAGTTTGTTCAAAGCTAAGATGATTTATTTCATCTTTTAAATTTTTAGGAATTGTTAATCCCTTCATATTAAAATATTCTGTATCAACTTTTTCCCAAATCCACATTGAATCAACTAAAGTTCCATCTAAATCAAAAATAACAGCTTTAATTTTTTTAGGCATAAAATTTCTCCTTTAAAAGTATTATAAATCTTTATAAGTTCATATAAATATCATATAAGCTATAACTTAAATTAAGAATATATATAGGGAATTTAGTAAATAATAACTAGTATACCATTAGAAAGGAGATAAGAATGAAAATAATTATTGTAATTATATGTGTTTCTATTAGTATATTTTTTTTAGCATTATTTAAATCCTCTAAAAAGGCAGATATACATATGGATAAATTAAAAAAAGATAATAAAAAAAAGTAGATATAAAATCTACTAAATGTATGGTCGGGGTGACAGGTCTCGAACCTGCGACCTCATGGTCCCAAACCATGCGCGCTACCATCTGCGCCACACCCCGAAATACAGATAACATTATATAGTATTCTAAACTTTATGTCAAATATAAAGTATTACAAAAAAATTAAGAAATAGTAAATAAAATCCATATCCAATTGTTACCATTGTTACAAAGAGCATAAAATGGTATAATGTCAATAGTAAGTAATTAGGTTTAAAGATTGAAGGGAGGGATGGTCGGCACAGACCATAAAGATGAATAAGAAGATTTTATCTGTAATCGTTGCAGGAATTATAGGATTCACATCAGTAGTACCTGGGATTTCAGTAAGTGCAGCCCCAAACACATTAGAAGAAAAAAGAGCAGAATATGAAAAATTAGAAGCAAAAGTTCAAGGAATAAATGAAAAAATAGAAACATTAGATAGTGAAATGTCATTATTAGCTGAAAAGATAAGTAAAAATGAGGATGAAGTTTCAAATATAAATGAAGAAATAGACAGTACAAATAAAGAAATAGATGCTGTAAAAGAAGTGATTAGTGAAAAAGAAGAAATATTAGGTGAAAGAGTTAGAGAAGTTTATAAATCTAATGGACAATCTGATTATATAAATCTTATTTTAAGTGCTAAAAGCTTTGGTGATTTAATTAACAAAATCGATGCAGCTAATAGAATTGTAAAATTAGATCAAAAAATGGTAAGTGAAGTAGTAGAAGAAAAAGAAAAGCTTGATAGTAAAGTTAAATCTTTAGATGAAAAAGCTACTGATATAAAGAATTTAAATGCTTCTATAGAAAAACAATCAGAAGAAATACAAACTAAGAAAGAAGAACAAAAGGAACTTGTAGTACAAGCTAAAAAGGAACAAGAAAAGTTTGATGAAGAATATTTATCTATTGCAGAGCTAGAATTAGTACAAGCTAAGCTTGATATTTGTAATAATTCAGATAGTTCATTAACTGATTTAAAATCAGCAGTTGAACAATTAAAAGCAATGAAAGATGGACAAATTAAGAGTCCTACAGTACAAGCTAAGATAACAGCAGCAATAGATACCGCAGAGCCTGTTATAACTCAAAAACAAGCAGAATATGATGAAATAATGAAACAAGCAGCAAATGCAAGTCTTGCAAATAGAGGAAACGTTTCTATTTCAACTGGAAGTGCTAGCATAGATGCTGTTATTTCAGAAGCATATAAACATTTAGGAAAACCATATGTATGGGGTGCAAAAGGACCAAATTCATTTGATTGTTCAGGATTTACTTCATATGTATATAGAACAGCTTTAGGAATTGAAATAGGTGGAACAACATACGATCAAATTAATTCAGGAATTGAAGTATCATATTCTGAATTACAACCAGGAGATTTAATTTTCCCTCATTCAGGACATGTTGGAATATATATAGGTGGAGGTCAAATGATTCATGCTCCTCACACTGGAGATGTAGTAAAGGTTGCATCAGTTTATAAGTTCTGGAGAGCAAGAAGAATAGTTTATTAAAAATTGTAAAGATATTTATTTAGAGGAGTTTTAACACTCCTCTTTTTTTGTGAATATGTTTATTTTAAAAAATTAAATAATATGTAACTTAAAGTTTTTAGAATAAATTATATAATGTATATATTAACATAAAATATATTTAGAAAAATAATAAGGTGGTTTTAATATGTCAAAGATATTATTAGTTGAAGATGAAGAAAGTATACGTGGATTTATAAAAATAAATTTAATTAGAAATGGATTTGAAGTTATAGAAGCAGGTTCTGGAGAAGAAGGAATTAGTAAAGCTTTAAATGAAAAACCAGATATGGCAATACTTGATGTTATGCTTCCAGGAATTGATGGATTTCAGGTATGTAGTGTATTAAGAAATGAATATCCTAAAATAGGAATTATAATGCTTACAGCTAAAGGGCAAGATATGGACAAAATAATGGGACTTGAATATGGAGCTGATGATTATATTGTAAAACCTTTTAATCCATTAGAAGTAGTATTAAGAGTAAAGGCAATTTTAAGAAGAATTGAAACAAAAGATGAAAAAATAAATAAAGATGAAAACAAGATAACAAGTGGACCATTTATAATAGATCTTTACTCTCAAAAGTTATTAAAAAATGGAGCAGAAATTGATGTAACTCCAAAAGAATATATGTTAATGAAATTGTTTATTGAAAACCCTAATAAAGCGTTTACAAGAGATGAATTATTAAACTTAATATGGGGATATGATTTCTTTGGAGATTCAAAGATAATAGATGTAAATATAAGAAGATTAAGAGCTAAAATAGAAGATGATTCATCATCTCCTAAATACATAGAAACTGTATGGGGATTAGGGTATAGATGGAAAGAATAAAAATAAAAAGTATAAAAGGAATACTTATAGAAAGTTTTTTAGTTGTTATTTTATCAACAACATTGATTTTAGATTTTATGATGGCTGTTTTTGTAAAAAAATATAATTATAATGATGTAGAAGAATTGCTAAAAAATCAAATAAATATAGCTATTAATTTTTATGAAAAATATTTTCCAACCTCTTCTTTAGAAGAAAATATATATGATAATGTAGATATATTTTGGAATCAAACAAATGCAGAAGTTCAAATATTTAATATGAATGGAGAACTTTTAATGGATTCTATAGGTGTTAATGATAATAATCTTGATAGTTATCCAGATGTGAAAAATATTATTAATAATAAAGCAGAAAGTAGTAGATGGATTGGAAAAAAGTCTTATTATGATTATTCAGTAATGAGTGTTTCTAAACCTATAAATATAAATGGAAAGAAAATAGGAATTATTAGATACACTATATCATTAGAAAGTGTAGATGAAAGTGTTAAAGAAATAGTTTTACCATTTATTTTAATATCTATATTTGCAGTATTAATAGGAATAATTTTAAGTATTATTGTTGCAAAAAAAATAGTAAAACCTATAAAAGATGTAAATAAGGTAGCTGAAAAAATGGCATCAGGAAATTTAAAAATAAGAAATAACATAAAAGGTGAAGATGAAATATCACAACTTGCTAGAACATTAGATTATATGGCTGGAGAACTTGATGAAAAAGACCAAATGAAGAATGAATTTATATCTTCAGTTTCTCATGAACTTAGGACACCTTTAACAGCAATAAAAGGATGGGTTATAACCTTAGATAGTGATGAAACTGATAAGGAAACTTTAAGTTTAGGTTTAAAAATAATAGAAAATGAAACAGAAAGATTAGCTTCTATGGTAGAAGAATTATTAAGTTTCTCATCTTTAGTTAATGGAAGAGCTACTTTAAGAAAATCTAAAATTTTAATAAAGGATTTAATGTTATATTTAGATACATATATGTCAGAAAGAGCTATTAGAGAAAAGAAAACATTAACAATTGAATCTAATATGGAAAATGAATTTATTAATATAGATGTTGATAAGATAAAACAAGTTTTAATAAACCTTATAGATAATGCTTTTAAATTTACTGAGGCAAAAGGAAAGATAACAGTAGAATTTATGAAAATAAATGAATTTATTAATATAATAGTATCTGATAATGGTTGTGGTATTTCAGAAGCTGATCTTCCTAGAGTAACTGAAAAATTTTATAAGGGTAAGAATGTAAAATCACAAAATGGAATAGGACTTTCTATATGTGATGAAATTACTAAACTTCATGAAGGAACTTTAAAAATAGAAAGTAAAGAAAATGAAGGTACCAAAATAACTATATCTATACCAATTTAAGTGGAGGAGAAATTTTAATGAAAAAAATAATTAAATATATTAGTGTAATTATTTTAGTAATACTATTAAATGGTTGCTCCACTGTGAGCAATGAACACAAAGTTTCAGTAAAAGCTCCAAGTAATAATAATTTAGAAATACTTGGTGTGTGGAGTGTTGAAGGATATGAAATATTAGATAATAATTTATTTAATGAAGAAGAAATTGAAAAAATAAATTCAAATGATATAATTATAAAATCTAATAAAATAATATTAGGAAAGAATTTTTATAAAGATAGTAGTTATAAATTAAAGTTAGTAAAAAATAATTATGTAATATCTTATGAAGCAAAATATAGTTTAGATAATTTAAGTCCAAGTTCAGAATATACAAATATATATTCTATTATGCATCAAAATAATATTTTAGGAGAGTTTATCTATTTTAGCAAAGAAAAATCTTATTTTTACTATGAAGGTGTTTTATTTTCATTAAAATATAAAAAAGATATAGATAATAATGATGATTTTCCTAATAAAAAATATGATTTAAATTTTAAAAATTTAACATCAAGTAATAAAGCACAAGGAATTTTACTTGGATTAAAGACTCCAATGATAAATGAAAATGGAATTTATCAAAGAGAGACATATAGAACATTATGGATAGGTTTAAAAGATTCAAAGCTTCAAGATGTAAAGGAAAAAAATTATCTACTAGTTCCTAGAAGGAATGGGTTTTGGAAAATAGAAAGTAAAGTATATGAATATAATGATACATATCATGAATATTTTACTGCTAATTCATTAGAAAATGAACAAAATTCAGATTCTAGTATTATTGATATATATATTTCAGATACAGACGATGCAAATAAAATATATAAAAAAATAAATTATGTTGGAAATGATTATATTGCAATAGAAGAGGTTAATAATAGTAAATATATAAGCAATTTTTATGAAGTATTACCAATAGATAATATATATTTAAATGAAGGTGTAGTTATAGCAGATATATATAATAATGATATAAATAAAATTTATAAAGACGCATATGAGGATATGTATAAAAGTTTAGATAATGAGAAAAAGGAAAATTTAAGTAAATATATAGACTATAGCAACTTTACTGTAGTTCGTAATAAAGGAAAATGGATGCTTCAAGGAATGATATCTGGATTAAATGGGGCAGATTCTGCTGAATATTCACTTGGTGTAAGGGCTAATGATAGATTAACAAATTATGATGTATTATATATTCCATGGAAGTCATTAAAAAGTGAATTACCTTTTATGGAAGATGCATATATGTCACCAAGTGGAAGACTTGCTATTATATTAAGTAGAGAAGAAATATTAATATATTTAGTAGAATATGGTAAACTTTCAGATGAACCTTTAAGAAAAATACCATTAAAAGATGGTGAGTCGGTAATTATGGCAGAGTGGTGTGAAAAAGATTATGTTGATAAATGGGAAAGTATGTTTAAAGGAGATACTATAATCCAAAAATAGGAGGTTTTAAATTGATAGTAAAAGAGGTAGCAATGGAAGTATTAGCAAAATGTTTAGTTACAGGAGGAGATTTTGCAGAAATTTTTGAAGAAGATTGTATAAGTAATTCTATTGGCTTAATAGATGGAAAAGTAGAAAATGCCCTTGGTGGAAGAAGTTATGGCATAGGAATAAGAATATTTAAAGGATTTAAAAGCGTATATGCATATACTAATGATAATAGTTTGTCAGGGCTTTTAAATACAGCTTACAAAGCTGCTTTAGCATTAGGAGAACTAAAAGAAGATAAGCAAATAATATTAAATGATGCTTTTACATTTAAAAACATTCATAATATTAAATATTATCCAAATGCAATTAATTATGAAAAGAAAATAGGAATAATGAAAACTGCTTATGGAAGTGCTAAAAATTATAGTAATGAAATTTCACAAGTTAGTGTTTCTTATGCAGATAAAGACCAAAAAGTATTAATAGCAAATACAGAAGGGCTTTTTGTTCAAGATAGAAGAGTAAGAACAAGACTTGCAATAAGTTCAGTAGCCTCTAATGAAACAGAAAATCAAACAGGTTTTGAAGGACCAGGGGCATGTAATGGATTTGAATTATTTGAAACTATAGACCCAGAGTACTATGGAAGAGAAGCTTCAAGAACAGCATGTACTATGTTACATGCTAAGAATTGCAAAGCTGGAAATATGACTGTTGCAATTGATAATGGATTTGGAGGAGTTATATTCCATGAGGCATGTGGTCATTCACTTGAAGCAACCTCTGTAGCAAAAGGAAATTCAGTTTTTGCAGGAAAGCTTGGAAAGCAAATAGCTTCTTCAAAGGTAACAGCAATTGATGATGGAACAATACCTAATTATTGGGGTTCAATTAATATAGATGATGAAGGTACTCCTGGAAGAAAGAATATTCTTATAGAAAATGGAATATTAAAATCTTATATGGTAGATAAACTTAATGGAAGAAGAATGAATATGGAACCTACTGGAAATTCACGTAGACAAAGTTATAAATTTGCTCCTACATCAAGAATGACTAATACCTATATTGCTTCTGGTGAGGATAATCCAGAAGATATAATAAAATCAATAGAAGATGGACTTTATGCAAAGAAAATGGGTGGAGGCTCTGTTAACCCAGTAACTGGAGAATTTAATTTTGCAGTTGCAGAAGGATATATAGTTAAGGATGGAGTTATCCAAGAGCCTGTAAGAGGAGCTAGTTTAATAGGAAAAGGTAGTGAAGTTCTTATGAATATTGATATGGTTGGAAATAACCTAGAACAGGCTCAAGGAATGTGTGGCTCATCCTCTGGAAGTATACCAGTTAATGTTGGTCAGCCTATGATAAGAGTTAAAGAAATTACTGTAGGTGGAAGATAGGGGGCTAATTTATATGGAATTTAAAGAATTTAAAGATTTATTATTTAAAAAAGCATTAAATAAAGGTTTTGAAGAATGTGAAATATATTTTTCAAATAAAGAAAGTATTGGGATATCTGTTTATGAACAAGAATTAGAAAAATATAATATAAATACAACTTTTGGATTATCTTTTAGAGGTAAAATTAATGGAAAGATAGGATATTCTTACACAGAAATATTAGATGAAGAAGCTATAGATATGCTTATAACAAATGCTAAAGAAGGAGCAAATTCTATAGAAAATGATGATGTTCAGTTTATTTATGATGGAGATAAGGAATATGAAAAAGTAAATTGCTATTCAAAAGAACTTGAAAACTTAAATACAGAAAAATTAATAGAACTTGCTTTAGAAATAGAAAAAAAATCTAAAGAATACTCTAAAAAAGTTGTTAATTTAGGTGGTTGTAGTATTGGTTATGGAAATTCAGAGTATGGAATTTATAATACTAAAGGATTAGAACTTGTTAACAAAAGTAATTTATTAACTGCTTATGTAGTTCCAATTGTTGAGGATAATAATGAAAAATATGATGGAACAGGATATGTAACAGCCCTATCAATAGACGATGTTAATCCTAAAAAAATTGCAAAGGAAGGGGTAGAAGAGGCTTTATCTAGAATAGGAGGAAGAAGTATTCCTTCAGGTAAATATAAGGCTGTTTTATATAATGAAGCAATGGTATCTTTATTAGGAACTTTTTGTGATATTTTTAATGGAGATGCAGCACAAAAAGGGTTATCTTTATTAAAGGATAAGGAAGGAGAAATAATTGCTTCAGAGGTAGTAACCATAGTTGATGACCCTCTTTTAGATAATGGATTTGCATCTACACCTTTTGATGATGAGGGAGTTGCCACTTATAAAAAAGAGATTGTATCTAAGGGAGAACTTAAAACATTACTTCATAATTTAAAAACAGCATATAAGGCAGGATGTAAAAGTACAGGAAATGGATTTAAATCTTCATATGCATCACCAGTTTCAATATCTCCAACAAATTTATATATAGAAAAAGGAGAGAAGCCTTTAGAAGAACTTATGAAAGAAGTAGGAAAAGGAATTTTAATAACAGACCTTGCAGGTCTTCATTCAGGAGCTAATTCAATAACAGGAGATTTTTCTTTAGCAGCTAAAGGTTTTTATATTGAAGATGGAAAAAAGAGCTATCCTGTTGAACAAATAACAATAGCAGGAAACTTTTTTAGTATATTAAAAGACATAGAAGCTATAGGAAATGATTTAAAATTCCCTATGAGTAGTATAGGCTCTCCTTCTATTAAAATTAAGGAAATATCAATTGCAGGGAAATAAGTGTTATAATAATAAAATAAGATATATTAATGAAAAGTTAACATAGCTATTATGGGGTGAATTTAATGAAAGAAATAGATTGTAGAGGGCTTGAATATTTAAAAGAAATAAAAATGGTAAAAAAATATTTTAATTCTATTGGAGAAGGGGAAGCTACAGTAATAGTAGATAATGAGATAAGCCATGAAAATGTAGTAAAATATGCTATGAGAAAAGGCTATCATGTTACTTCTTATGATGAATCTAAGATAAAAATAGAAAAAAGAGGCTGCTTAGAAGTATTAGAAGAAGAAAAAAGATTAGTTATTTTAGTAACTAATGAAAAGCTAGGATTTGGAGAAGAGGTTTTAGGAACTAAACTTATGGAAAGATATTTTGAAGCTTTAAGTGATAGTGATATTCTTCCAAGAGAATTGATATTTGTAAATTCAGCAGTAAAATTTTTATTAGAAGACTCTAAGGTTTTAGACTTTTTAAGACTTTTAATTGAAAGAGGAGTAAAAATTTATGCA
>ONGV01000185.1 GCA_900317445.1 uncultured Eubacteriales bacterium
ACCATTCTTTTTACCATTTCTCCTCCAACGGAACCACATTGTCTCGCTGATAAATCTCCATTGTAGTCTTTAAATGGTACTCCTAGTTCTTGAGCTACCTCAGTTTTGAACTTACTTAATCCATTCTTAGATTCTGGAACTAATGCTTTGTTTGACATAACGATCCCTCCTCGGTTTATGGTATGTTTTTAAGTTAATTTAGAATTACTTACTGAATTAACTTACACTATTATATTGCCCCAATAAAATAATAATATACTTTATTTTTAAAATTTTTTAATTATTTTTTTCTAAAATTTTTTCCTGTTCTTTTAATTTTAATTTTTCTTCTTTTAATCTTAATCTTTCTTTTGCTCTTTCTTCTTTTTTTCTTTGTTTTTCAAGTTTTAATCTTTCTTTCTTTTGTTTCATACTTTCTTCATTTACTACCCATACAGAGTAAGAGCCATCTCTAACTGAAAAATATCCAAATCCTTCATTATCAATTAATGTATGTTCATTAATGTTTCCTGTAATATCATAAAAATATGTTTCACTAAAGTTTTTTCCAACATACATTCTTTTAGTTCCACCATAACCATTTGTAATTAAAGCAGCTAGTGCTGAATTTTTATGTCTTTTTTCTCCTTCTCTTGTCCAACCAATTAAATTATTATGATCTAAATAATCATGTTGAACTCCATAAGCATACTTTTTTCTAACCTTTAAAAGTATATCTAACTGCTCTTTAAAGCCTCCAAAGCCTTTTGAAGGTATTCCATAATAATCTCCATAAAATACACAAGGTTCTCCTTGTTCTCTTGTTAGTATGAAAGTATAAGCTAACATTTTAAACCAAGGCTCTACCCAAGATTCTAGTGCTTGTCCAGGTTCTGTATCATGATTATCAACAAAAGTAACTGCCTTTGAGCTATCATACTTTACAAGAGTATTATTATCTAAATATCTCATATCATATTGATTTCCTATTCTACTTGCAATCATAAAATTATAATGAAGAGGAACATCAAATAAAGACATTATATTTTTAGATACATTAAGATAATTTATTAATGCATTTAAATCACCTGACCAATATTCCCCTATAGCAGGTATTTCTTTTCCTGTTGTTTTTCTTACAAAAGGAAGCCATTCATTAAAAAAAGTAAATTTTAAGTGCTTTATTGCATCTAATCTTACTCCATCTATTCCTGTTTCTTCAATATACCAAGTACCCCATTTATTTAGTTCATAACAAAGCTCTTCATTGTCCATATCTAAATCACAGCCCATAAGAAAATCATAATTACCTTTTTCTTTATCTACATCTTCCCATTCTTTACCATAAAATTTAAATATTCCATTTTCCTTTTTTAAATTGTCATAATCTACTCCATCAAAATCTTTTGAATCTAAAGTATAGGTAGAATATTTTCCTTTTCTTCCTGAGAAATTAAACACAGTAAAACATTCTATTATTTTTTTATCCCCAATAATCCTTGTTCTATCATTTTCATCAACTGGGACTACTTCTACAAGTTCTGTAGTATCTCCTCCTGACCTATGATTAAAAACAATATCTCCATAAATCATAATATTATTTTTATGACATTGATTTATAGCAGCTATATATTCTTCCTTAAAACCATATTTTGTTCTTACTGTTCCCTTTTGATTAAATTCACCTAAATCATATAAATCATAAGCTCCATATCCTACATCATTAATTCCATTTGCCCCTTTATATGCAGGTGGTAACCATAAGGCAGTTACTCCAAGCTTTTTTAAGTTAGAAGCTTGCCTTTTTAAAGTCTTCCAAAGTGAACCATCATTTGCACAGTACCATTCAAAATATTGCATAATAGTTTTATTATTATTAAAATCCATAAAAATTCACTCCTTTGACATTGGAAACGTTGCTGAATTTCTATAACATTTTTTTTACATATAAATTATAACATACAATAAATTTATTTAATAATTTTTATTAATTATTTATTGATTTTATTTATATTTGCATAAACTATTTTTTTCCAAAACCATTGTATATTAAATAATTTTACTTTATAATTAAAATATATTTTATTTGATAATCAAAATATTTTATTATCAAATAAACAGTTTTCTTTTATTAAGTAATTTCTAAATTAATTTAAAATAATAAAATTCCTATAAAGGAAAAGTGAGGATGGTAAAAATGAATATAAAACCTTTAAAAATTGATGATATTTCTGTAAAAATCCCAATTATCCAAGGTGGAATGGGAGTAGGAGTTTCTTTATCTAATTTAGCTTCTGCTGTAACTAATGCTGGTGGAATTGGAGTTATTTCTTCTGCTCAAATAGGTTTTAGAGAAAAAGAGTTTGAAAATAATCCTATTGAATGTAATATAAAAGCAATAAAAAAGGAAATTGCTCTTGCTAAAGAAAAATGCAAAAATGGAATTTTAGGAATGAACATTATGGTTGCTACAACTGGTTATGCTGAATATGTAAAGTCAGCTGTTGAAGCTGGAATTGATATAATTATTTCTGGAGCTGGTCTTCCTACTGCTCTTCCAAAACTAGTAAAAGATTCTAAAGTTAAAATAGCACCTATAGTTTCTTCATTAAAGGCAGCTAAGGTTATTTTAAAATTATGGGATAAACATGATAACAGAACCGCTGATATGGTAGTTATTGAAGGACCTAAAGCTGGTGGACACTTAGGATTTCATGCTGATAAATTAGAAATTGAACAAGAAAACTTTGATAAAACAGTTATTAGCATTATTGATGAAGTAAAAAAATACAGAGAAAAATATTCTAAAGATATTCCAGTAATTGTAGCTGGTGGTGTTTTTGACGGAAAGGATATGGCAAGATATCTTAAATTAGGTGCAAATGGAGTTCAAATGGCAACTAGATTTGTTGCAACTGAAGAATGTGATGCTTCTATTGAATTTAAAAAAGCCTATGTTAATGCTAAAAAAGAAGATGTAACTATAGTTAAAAGCCCTGTAGGAATGCCTGGAAGAGCTTTACTTAATCCTTTTGTAGAAAAAACTAAAAAAGGAAATATTAAAATAGAAAAATGTTTTTCTTGCCTAGAGCCATGTAACCCAGCTAACACTCCTTATTGTATAACAAAAGCACTTATAAATGCAGTAGAAGGAAATGTAGATAATGGATTAATTTTCTGTGGTGAAAATGTATATAAAATAAATAAAATTTCAACAGTACAAGAAATCTTTAATGAAATAGAACAAGAAGTTTCAGCTGAATAATTTTATATTATAAAACTTTATTGTTAACCTAACAAGTTGTCTACAGTTTTCAAAATATATAATTTCCTAGAATAAAAAATTGTCCTAAAAAATTTTTAGGACAATTTCTATTTAATTAATATTCTATTCTGGTACTATCATTACAGAACATTTTGCATGTTTTACAACATTTACTGTTACAGAACCTATCATTCTAGTTAAACCTTTTCTTGTTGATTTTGTCATAACTATTATATCAATATTATCTTCTTTTGCTTTCTTAACTATTTCATCTCCTGGATATCCAAATGTAAAATATGTTTCTACTTTATATCCTGGAACTTCTTTTACTGCTTCATTTAATATTCTATCTGCAATTTCTTTTGCAGCTGTTAACTCATCAGATATTATCATACCATTTATAAATACTAATTCTTTAACATTCATTATAACTAATTCTACTTTGTCACTAGGAAATATGCTTTTTATAAATTCTAGTGATTTTTTACTTCTTTCTGTTCCATCTATTGGTACTAATATTCTTTTTTTCATATAGCATCTCTCCTTAATTATGATTATATTATAAATATTCTACTTTTTTTCTCTTTTTCCTTCTAAAATAATATAAATTTTCTGAAAATTACTATTATTTACTTTCTTATCTTTATTCGCTATACTTATAATATTACTTTTTTAATTAGGAGGTAGATTTAAACTTATGAAAAAAAAATATAATAACTTATCAAAGGAACAAATAGGTGTTGTTATTCCTATGCTATCATTATTATTAGCAATCTTCCCTGTATTTAGAGTTTTTACAACTTTATTAACTTTTATTTATTCAGAAGATATATCTAGTATTCTTTTTACAAAAACAGAATTAAATATATATCTTATATTATCACTATTAGTTATAGTATCTTTAATACTTATATGCCTTAGAAAAACTTTTGCAATATACACTTACTACTTATTTACTTTATTAACCTTATTAACTCAAATCTTTAAATATGGCTTTAGCTCTAGTTTAGCTTTAAATTATATTATTTCAATTATTATGCCAGCAATATATTTTTATGCATTATACAAAAAAAATTATGTTTTTCACTTAAAAGAAAAAGTTAACACTCTTATAAAAATTGGAGTTACTGCTCTTTTACTTTCCATTATATTTATTGTTACAATAAGTATTGATACTCCAAGAAATAATGTTAGAAAATTTGAACGTGCTTTTAATGATGTTAGTATAAGCAAATTAGAGGAATTAGGAAATTTAGAAACTTCTAGTCTTAACATTACACAAAAAACTTTAGATTCAGTTAAAATAAATGATTATAAAATTAAAGAAATAAGTAAAACTGATAGTAAACAAAAAACTATCAAAGTAGAATTTAAAATATATTATGTTTCTCTTGATGAAAATAAATCTCTTCTTGTTAATGATGAAGCTTTAAAAGACATTACTATAAATCTTACTAAGGTTAAAGGTAAAGGTTGGATAATTGATGATATGGATAATGTTTTAAATGAATTAATTAATAAATAAAAAATATTTATGTAATTTTAATGAACTGTAGTAAAAAAAGACAAGCTACAGTTCATTTTCTTTTCTAATAAAAAAAGGAAATTCTTAAACTTGTTTCTTTTATTAACTTAGCAAGTTATCCTCAATTATTCAATTAATATAATTTCCTAAAGAATAAAAAAAACCGCAAGCATCCGCTTACGAGCTTTATGGCAGGGGCACTAGGACTCGAACCCAGAACCAATGGTTTTGGAGACCACTACTCTACCAATTGAGCCATACCCCTTCGACAAG
>ONGV01000067.1 GCA_900317445.1 uncultured Eubacteriales bacterium
ACAGAACCACCTGGACTATTTATATATAGATAAATATCTTTATCTGGATCTTCACTTTCTAAAAATAGTAATTGAGAAACTATAAGGCTTGCAGTATCATCTGTAACCTCTCCGCTTAACATAACTATTCTATCTTTTAATAATCTTGAAAATATATCGTAAGCTCTTTCTCCTCTTCCTGTTTGTTCAATGACTGTAGGAACTAATGCCATAACTCTACCTCCTATTTTTCTACCAATATATTGTAATTTTTTTCTTATTCACATTACATTATAGTTAAAAATTCACTATATTGCAATATCCTTTATAGTGAAATAATTGCCAGAAAAATATCTGGCAATTATTTTTATAAATTAAATTAATTTAATTTTAATTATTTAACATTAGATTTTAATAAGTCTAAAGTTTTAACAATTCTTATTTCATTTTCAAGCATTGGCTTTTGAGCTTTAACTAATAAGTCTGCCATCTTTTCATGGTCTCCATTAGAGTACATCTTAGCTACTTCTAAAGCTTTTGCTTTAAGTTCTTCTTCTGTAGCTTCTATGTTTTCAGCCTTAGCTATAGCATCTATTATTATGTCAGCCTTAACTTTTCTTTCAGCATTTTCTTTCATGAAATCTCTCATTTTTTCTGGAGTATTTCCTGTGAATTCCATGTATTGATCTAAAGTTAATCCTTGATATTTTAATCTGTTTTCAAGGTCATTCATCATTTGATCTATTTCTTTTTCTACCATTACTTGTGGTAAATCAAGCTTAGTGTTTTCTATTACAGCAGTTATTATAGCTTCTTCAAATTCATTTTCTGCTTTTTGGTCTTCTGCTTTTTGAAGATTTTTCTTTATATCTTCTTTAAGTTCAGCTAATGTTTCAAATTCTGAAACTTCTTTAGCAAATTCATCATCTAATGCTGGAACTTCTTTAACCTTTATTTCTTTTACTGTTACATCGAATTTAGCTGGCTTTCCATTTAATTCTTCTGAACCATAATTTTCAGGGAAAGTAACATTTACTTCCTTTGTATCTCCAACTGCTAATCCTTTTAATTGTTCTTCAAAATTATCAATAAATGAACCTGAACCAATTTCTAGTGAGAAGTCTTTTCCTTCTCCACCTTCAAAAGCATTTCCATCTATATATCCTTTGAAATCTATAACAGCTATGTTCTTATCTTCTACTGTTCCTTCTTCCTTAGTTGTTACTCTTGCATTCTTTTCTTGCATTGAAGCTAATTGCTTCTCTACTTCTTCATCATTTACTTCATATGTTGGTTTCTTAACATCAAGACCTTTATATTCTCCAAGTTCAACTTCAGGATATGTAGTTACTTCTGCAGTATAAACTAAATCCTTTCCTTCTCCTATTTCAACAATATCAACCTTTGGATAATCAACTGGTTTAATATTATTTTCTTCTAGTGCCTTTGGATAACTTTCATCAATTACAAAGTTTACTGCATCATCATAAAGAACTTCTATTCCATAGAATTTCTTTACCATTGCCATTGGAACTTTTCCTTTTCTAAATCCTTGTACATTAAAGTGCATTTTATTTTTGTTGTAAGCCTTTTTTAAAGCTGCATCAAATTTTTCTGCCTCAACCTTAATTTCAATTTTAACAACATTTGTTTCTATTTTTTCCATTTTAGCTTCCATCTTTTCTATATTCCTCCTAAAATAGTTCTTATCTTCTCTTTATAGACTAGGATATTATATCACATATTCCTAATTATTATCAAATTTTTTATTATATTTAATTATAAATTATTTTTTAATTTGAAATTTCACCATTGGAATTAACATAATAAACAGTACCATCAACAGTTATTTCAATACCTTTTTTATCTTTTATATTTCCAACTTTAATATCAGTTCCTACTACCCCATAAATTTGAGTATCATTAGGATTTTCAGGATTTTCAAAGTTTTCTGTGTCTTTTAGCCATATATATTTATCTGTTAATCCTGACCCAAAATAAGGCATTTCACTTATATATACTACCATTTTATCATCAATAAATTTAGCTTGCTCACACCAAATAAAGTCTGGCATTTGCTCAAGTATATTGTCTTTTAAAAATTGTGTTCCTTTAGTGCTTGTATGAACTCCCTTAGTTATTACTTTTTCACTTCCATCTACTTTAAATAACTTTAAATCTTGTGTTGGAGTGCTTACTATAACTTTTTCTTTTGAAGGACTTATATCAAAATCATATCCTTCTTTTTTTTCTATATTGGTAAATTGTTTTTTTCCATTTTTCTCTTCATAAGAGGCTTTTAATGTAACTTTATCTGATATTTTTAATTCAAGCTCCTTAACTTTAGCCACATTTGTTTCTGCTGAAGCTGTAGTTGTTTCTGCTTTTTTTATATCTTCTTTGTTATTTTTATCTTTATTATCTACAAGAGCTTCTTTATCTAAATCTTCTTGTGTTTTTCCACTATCTACCCAAGCTTGAAGTTTTGCTCTTACATTACTAAAATCTAAATCTGATATTACAAACTTAAATCCAACAAAAATAATTATTATAGATATAATAACAGCAATTAAGATTACTCTTCTTTTTCTTTTTTTCATTTTTCTTTCATAATCTCTACTGAATATACTAGGCTTAGCCAAAATATTTCCCTCCCAGAATTTATTTACATGTTTCTTTCTTGCATTTTTTATTATTACACCTATTGCATTTTCCACAACACATTGCAGAGCAAGTTCTAATTTCTTTCATAATATTTGTGGTATAATCTTCATAATCAGGTGTATCTTTTAAAATATTCAACTTATCCACTAAGAACTCCTCCTATCTTATTCAAGATTAAAGTTATCTACATCCTCAACTATCCATTCATTATCTTTATACACTATTCTTGTGAAAAAGCTTTTTGAATATGTTTCTTTATTTATATCTAAAATTGCTTTACTTACATCATATTGTACATTTGCTACAATAGTAGCTCTATAAGTATTATCTTTATAAAAATATTGACTATTATCAAAATCTATATCTATCTTTAAATTAGAATATTTATTTTTAAATAAAATATACTTTTTTTCAACTGAGGTATATATTTTATTTTTAATATCATTTGTACAATTTTCAATGTATTTCTTATTTTGCTTATTTAAAGCCAAGAAAACACTTTCATAAAACTTAGTTATAATATTTGTTAAATCCTCTTCTAAGGTTTCATTACTTATTGGCACAGTAAGGTTTATTATTGGATTTTCTGTTATTTTAACTTCTTCTCCCTTATTCCTTCCCCATGGAAAATCTTTTTCTAAATAAACAGAAACAGTTCCATCTGTTGGTACTGGTCCAAAATCTTTTATATCTTTAACTTCCTTTTCTATACTTTTTCCATTAATATAAACTTCAGCATCCTGAAAGTCTGAATTTATTGTTATTGTTGTTGCTGGAAAATTTAATTCTATCTCTTTATCTTCCATCACTACTACTTCTTTAGAAGTTTTAATTTCCTCATAATTACTATTTAAACTACCAGTAATTTTATAGTTTCCTGGAATTACATTTTTAAGGGTTTCTCCTGCTTTTATTTTCCCACTATTTCCAACAATAAAATTACCTTCTTTAAAATTACTTTTAATCTTTATATTAAAAGTTTTAACCTCCAAGTAATACATATTCCAAAAAAAATATTTCTTACGTTTTAGTTTAAAATCTTTAGTTTCATTATTATTTTTTAAATTAGTAATTAAAGTATCTATTTTATTATTTCCATTACTATAATACTCAACTAATGATTCTAAATTTTTTTGTTTTACCCTTTCTCCATCTACTTTAACTATATCGCTAAGAGTTGATGTATTACTATTTTTTAATGCCATTTCAAGTTTTGATAAAATATATTCTCTTGATGTATTAATTCTCCCTAAAAAATAGCCAAAAAATATAAAGAAAGCTAATAATATTAATATGGTGAGTTTCCATCTTTTTCTTATTAATTTGAAAAAATATAGTTCTTTTAAAAAGGATACTAAAGAAGATAACTTTTCTATAGCAATATTTTTTCCATATAACAATTTTTCTTTTAAAGTTTCTATGATAAACTCAACTCCCTAATATACATTTATAAATTTTACTAATCTTCTAATATGTCAATTATCCACTTCCCACAATCACAACATTTATATATTCTTATAACAAATAAATCTAATTCATCTTTATTTAAACAATTCTTAAAGCTTTTAACTTCTTCATTTGTTATAAATTCATCTTCTTTATTAATATAACCATGAATTTGAATAAAATAATTATCTTTGCTTTTATTGCAACAATCATTTATTTCTGTACATACAATTTTTTCATAGTTTAATTTATCTGCAAAATCCTGAATTATAGGAATTATATCAGAATACTCATTTATATCATCCTGATAATCCTCCTCATAAAAGGTTAAATCCTTTATCTTAAATAATTCTTTCATATTTTTGTTCTCCTTATATATTTTTTTAAATTTAGCATTATAATTATACATTAAATTTTATTCTATTTCTTTAATATTTAAAATAATTTCATAAATTATTAAGTTTTATTTTAAATTTAAATATACAAAAAGGCTATTAAGCAATGATTTTTTACTCATTGTTTAACAGCCTTTATATTTTATAGATTTTCTATTGGCTTTCTTTCACCTTTAAAGTTATTTGATTTTTCTCTTCTCTTTTTAAGTTCTTCTTCTATATCTTCAAGAGAAACTTCTTTCTCAGCCATTAAAACAAGTACATGATAAGCTAAGTCACATATTTCTCCAACAAGTTCCTTTTTATCATCTTTTATTGCTGCAATAACAACTTCTGTAGCTTCCTCTCCAATTTTTTTTGTTATTTTTTCTGTTCCTTTATTGAAAAGATAATTTGTATAAGAACCTTCTTCTCCACAATTTTTTCTTTCCATTATTGTTTTAAATTCTTCTTTTATTTGACTCATATTATCACTCCTATAAATCTCTGTAAAAACAAGTTCTATTTCCTGTATGGCAAGCTGCACCTACTTGGTCAACTAATAATAATATTGTATCATTATCACAATCTACTTTTATTTCTTTTACATATTGTAAATGACCTGATGTTGCCCCTTTATTCCATAGTTCATTTCTACTTCTACTATAATACCATGCAGTATCCCCTTCTAATGTCTTTATAAGGCTCTCTTTGTTCATATAAGCAAGCATTAAGACCTCTTTAGTCTTATAGTCTTGAGCAATGGCTGGAACTAGTCCATTGCCCTTTTCAAAATCTATTAAATCAGCTTTAGCTAATATTTCTTCTTTATTCATATTTTCACTCCTATAATCTTACTGGAATATTTCTATCTCTTAAATATTCTTTAACTTGACCTACTGTAAGCTCTCCATAATGGAAAAGTGAAGCTGCTAAGGCTGCATCTGCTGCTTTTTGCTCAAAAACATCATAGAAATGTTCTAAAGAGCCACAACCTCCTGATGCTATTACTGGAACATTAGTTATATTAGACACTGCCTTAGTAAGTTCAATATCAAAACCTTTTTTAGTTCCATCAGTATCCATAGAAGTTAATAAAATTTCTCCAGCACCTAATGAAACTGCTTCCTCAATCCACTTTAAAGCATCAAGACCTGTATCTATTCTTCCTCCGTTTATAACAACATTCCAGCCTGAATTATCTTCTCTTTTCTTAGCATCTACAGCTAAAACTATACATTGATTTCCAAAGGTATATGCTCCTTGTTGTATCAAAGATTTATCTCTTACAGCTGCTGAATTTAAACTTACTTTATCTGCTCCTGCTCTTAAGATTCTTTTTATGTCATCTATGCTTCTAAGTCCTCCTCCAACAGTAAAAGGAATAAATATTTTTTCTGCAACTCTTTCAACTACCTTTTCCATTATTCCTCTTCCTTCATGAGTTGCAGTAATATCTAAAAATACAAGTTCATCTGCCCCTTGCTTATAATATTCTTCTGCAAGTTCAACTGGGTCTCCAACTTCTTTAATTCCAACAAAGTTAATTCCTTTAACAACCTTTCCTTCTCTAACATCAAGACAAGGGATAATTCTTTTAGTATGCATTTACTTTTCCCCCTTTGTAACCTTTATTGCCTCCTCTAATGAAAGAGTATTAGCATATATAGCCTTTCCTGTTATAGCACCATAAAGACCTAAATCATTTAAATCTTTTATGTTTTGAATATCTCTAATTCCACCTGAAGCTGTTATGTCCATATTTACCTCTTCACTTAATTTCTTAAGCATTTCAACATTTGGTCCTTCTAATGTTCCATCCTTGCTTATGTCTGTTACTATGACATTTTTAACTCCAAGCTTTTCTAACTTTTTAGCAAAATCTATGTAATAAAGCTTACTACCTTCAAGCCATCCTCTTCCATAAGCATATCCATCTTTACAGTCGATTCCTACTGCTATTTTTTCTCCAAAGTTATCTATTGCCTTAACTAAAAGTGCTTCATCTTCCATAGCACTTGTTCCTAAAATAACTCTTGAAATTCCATTGTCTATGTAATATTTAATTGTCTCAAAAGTTCTTATTCCACCACCTATTTCTACTGGAATATCTAACGTTTTAGAGACCTTTACTATAACTTCTTTATTTACAAGCTCTCCTTTTTTTGCTCCATCTAAATCCACTAAATGAACATATTCAGCTCCAAGCTTTTGAAATGACATTGCTGTCTCTAGTATATCTTCAGCAACTACTTCTTTTTTAGAATAATCTCCTTGATATAATCTAACTGGCTTTCCATCTATAATATCTATTGCAGGTAATATTATCATTTTCTACACCAACTCCTTGAAATTTTTTAAGATTTGTAATCCTATTTCTCCACTCTTTTCTGGATGAAATTGTGCTCCTATAACATTTCCCTTTCTTACAAGTCCAGGAATTTTTAAAGAACCATATGTAGAAAATCCTACTAAATCCTCATCTCTATATCCTGTTGCTCTATAGGAATGAACATAATATACAAAAGGCTTATCATTTAATCCATTTAATAAATTATCTTCTCTATTTTTTTCTAAGTTGTTCCATCCAATATGAGGTATCTTAACATTAGGGTCCTCCATAAGTCTTACTTCACCTTGAAGAAGTCCAAGACCTTCACATTCATCACCTTCAAAGCCTTTTTCAAATAAAACTTGCATTCCAAGACAAATTCCAAGAAGTGGTTTACCCTTAGATACTTCCTCTCTTATAACATCTGGAAGTCCTGCTTTATTTAAATTGTCCATACAGTCTTTAAAAGCTCCAACCCCTGGAAGTATAAGCTTATCTGCTTTTCTTATTTCTTCAATGTCAGAGGAAATCTTACATTCACATTCAAGCTTTTTTAAAGCATTATAAACACTTTTTAAATTTCCCATGCCATAATCAATAATTACTACCATACTCATTCCTCCTATAACATACCCTTTGTTGAAGGCAAGCGCATATCATTTTCATTAACTGTTTTAGCCTCTCTTAAAGCTCTTCCAAGTGCCTTAAATAAAGCTTCTATCTTGTGATGGTCATTGTTTCCATATAAAATTCTTGCATGAAGAGTAATACCTGAATTAAAAGCAAAAGCTCTAAAAAATTCTTCTGTCATTTCTGTAGCAAAGCCACCAACAGTATCTCTTTTAAATTCTCCATCAAAAACTAAAAATGCTCTTCCACTTATATCTAAAGAAACCTGTGCTAGGGTTTCATCCATCGGAAGAAAGAAGGTACCATATCTATTTATGCCTCTTTTATCCCCTAGAGCCTCTAAGAAGGCTTTTCCAAGTAATATTCCTGTATCTTCTACTAGATGATGGTCACAAACCTCTAAATCGCCATGAGCCTTAATATCTAAATTAAATCCTCCATGGAAAGCCATCAAATTAAGCATATGGTCAAAAAATCCTACTCCAGTATCTATATTAGTTTTTCCTTCACCATCAAGATTTAAAGTTAATTTTATTTGAGTTTCCTTTGTATTTCTTTCTAAAGATGATATCCTTTCCATATTTCACCATCCTATTTTAATCTTACTCTTACAGAGTTAGCATGAGCTGTTAATCCTTCTTGATTAGCAATGTTTATAATTTTTTGTCCATCTCTTTGTATAGCTTCTTCTGAATAATATAAGAATGATGATTTTTTTATAAAGCTATCAACAGATAAAGCAGAGAAAAATCTTGCTGTACCATTAGTAGGTAATACATGATTTGTTCCTCCAAAATAATCTCCTATTGGCTCTGGAGTGTTATATCCTAAGAATACTGAACCTGCATGTCTGACCTTTCCTAAATATTCCATAGAGTTTTCTACCATAAGTTCTAAGTGTTCTGGCGCAACTTTATTAGATATTTCTATACACTCATCAATACTTTCACATATAATAACTTTTCCATAATTATTTAAAGACTCTTCTATAATCTCTTTTCTTTCTAATGTTTGAACTTGCTTTTCTAATTCAACTACTGTGTCTTCATATAGCTTTTTAGAAGTTGTAACTAAAATTGCTGAAGCAAGCTTATCATGTTCTGCTTGAGACATTAAATCTGCTGCTACATACTTTGGATCTGCATTTTCATCAGCAACTACTAATATTTCACTAGGACCTGCTATCATATCTATATCAACTCTTCCAAAAACTAATCTCTTAGCAACAGCAACAAAAATATTTCCAGGACCAACAATCTTATCAACTTGAGGAATTGTTTCTGTTCCATAAGCTAACGCTCCTATTGCTTGTGCTCCACCAACTTTGTAAATTTTAGTTACCCCTGCAATTTTAGCAGCAACTCCAATTATAGGATTAATTCCTCCATCTTTTCCTGGAGGAGTTACCATAACTATTTCTTTAACTCCTGCAACCTTTGCTGGAATAACATTCATAAGTACTGAAGAAGGGTAAGCTGCAGTTCCTCCTGGAACATAAACTCCAACAGAATCTAAAGGTAAAACTCTTTGACCTAAATATGTACCATTATCTTTATTTAATATAAATCCTCTACTTTTTTGTGCTTTGTGATAATATTCTATGTTTTCCTTTGCTTCTTTTAAATTTTCTATTACTTCTTTATCAATTTTATTAAAACATTCTTCTATTTCTTCTTCTGTAACTTGTAAGTCCTTTAAAACAACCTTATCAAACTTTTCAGTATATTCTCTTAAAGCCTTATCTCCATTTTTTCTTACATCATTTAATATATTAGTTACTGCAGAAGTTATATCTCCACTTACTTCATCTTCTCTTTCTTTTAAATCCTTTAAAAGTTCATCCCAACCTTTTTGCTTTAAATCATATTCTTTTAACATATCTAATTTTTACCTCCTATTTTTCTATTACCTTTTGTAAACTTTCAATAAAGTCACCAATTTCTTTTCTCTTAAGCTTAAAACTTGCCTTATTTACAATGACTCTTGCACTTATTGGACATACTGTATCAAATACTACAAGTCCATTTTCTTTTAAAGTTGTTCCTGTTTCCATGATATCAACTATTGCATCACATAATCCTAAAATTGGTGCAAGCTCTACTGACCCTTCAATTTTTATAATTTCAACATCTATGTTTTTCTTTTTAAAGTACTCTCTTGCTACTGTTGGATACTTAGTACCTATCTTTATGTGTCCAACCTTCTTAAAAATATTTTTTTCTGGTAAAGAGGCTACTATAAACTTACATTTACCAATGTTTAAATCTAACACTTCATAGTAATTATTGTTAGATTCCATTAAGGTATCTTTTCCTACTACTCCAATATCTGCAACTCCATGCTCAACATAAGTAATTGAATCTGCTGCCTTTACTAAAAAATATTTTATATCTTTTTTAGTATCTTTGAATACAAGTTTTCTTCCTTTATCTTTAAGCTCTTCTGTTCCATAATTTGCTTTATCTAATAACTTTACAGTTTCTTTTTCTAGTCTTCCCTTTGTTAAAGCTATACTTATACTCATTACTTTGACTCCTCCTTTAATTCAATTCCTTCTATATCATTTTTAGGTATTAATTCAACTACATGTCCTGAATCTCTAAGAAGTTTTCCTTTCTTAATTGCCTCTAAAGAACATCCTTTACCATAATAAATTTTATATTTATTTGGTTTCTTTGTATCATCATATTCAACAACATCTAATAATGAATCAATTTTTATTGAAAATCCTACAGCTGGAATATCACGACCAAATTTAGCTATTAGATTATCATATCTTCCACCACTTAATACAGTAACTCCAACACCTTCAAAATATCCTCTAAATATTATTCCAGTATAGTAATTTAATCCTGGTACCATTCCTAAGTCAAAGGTAAGCATATCACCATATCCTAATTCCTTTAATGAATTTGCAAGGTTTTCTAAGTATTCAATATTCTTTTTAAGTTCATCATTAAAGGCATATTTTTTTCCTTCAGCTAAAACCTCTTCTCCACCAAAAAGCCATGGAAGTTTTTTAAAGAAAGTTTTATAATCTTCAGATACATTAAGTTCTTCTAAATAATCTTCTAAAGATTTTAAACTCTTTGTATCAATAAGCTCAGCTAACTTTTCTCTTTCCTCTTCACTTAAATCTAAACCTGAAATAGCAGCATTAAAGAAATTAATATTTCCTATTTCAAATTTAAAATTATTATTTTTTAAAACCTTTAAAGAATCTAATGCTGTAACTAATATTTCTAAATCAGATTCTTCATCAGTTAAACCTATTAATTCTACTCCACAATCTGTATATTCGTTTTTCTTTCCTCCAAGACTTTCATTTACTCTAAAAACATTAGCTGTATACCTAAATCTTAAAGGAGGATTTGAATCCTTAAATTTAGTTCCAACAACTCTTGCTATTGGAATAGTCATATCAGGTCTTAAAACCATTATTCTTCCTTTATCATCAAAGAATTTATACATATCTTCTTCTTTTAAGCTTTGAAATTCTGAATTAAAAGTTCTGTAAAATTCTATTGTTGGAGTTACAACCTCTTTATATCCCCATTTATCTAAAACCCCTTCAATATCTTTTTGAAGTTTTTTCTTTATTAAACACTCCCCTAATATTAAATCCCTTGTTCCTTCAGGAATTAAATACTTATTAGACATATTACATCCTCCTTAAACTGTTCCGTTTTATCGATTTAGCACGCTAAATCATTGAATTATATTTTAATAATAATCTAGTACTATTTTTCTGTCAATACCTTCAGTAATTTTTCTTTCATTATACTATATTAACATGATATGTATTAAAATGCACATTTTTATTATATATGCATTTATATACTTTTTTCATGTATAAGGTAAATTTTTTGTATTCTTAAGAAGATATTTTAAATTTAAAAATTTCTTTTTCTTGATATATACATATTAATCTCATAAAATATAATAGTATTAATAAAAAGGAGGAATACTAATGAGTGAAAAACTAGTTATAGGTATTACCTTTGGTGTATATCTTTTAATTATGTTAGGAATTGGTTGGTACTTTTACAACCGAACAAAAAATTTATCCGATTATGTTCTTGGTGGCAGAGGTTTAGGAAGTTGGGGAACATCTATAAGTGCTCAAGCATCTGACATGAGTGGATGGCTATTACTTGGTCTTCCAGGTGCTGCATATGCTACAGGTCTTTCAGGTTCTGTATGGATGGCAACAGGTCTTGCTTTAGGTACATATTTAAACTGGAAGTTAGTAGCCCAAAGGCTTCGTATTTCTACACAAGAATATTCAAATGCTATTACAATACCATCTTATCTTGAAAATAGGTTTAATGATGATTCAAGATTACTAAGAAAGGCATCATCATTATTTATATTATTATTTTTCTTAGTTTATACAGCTTCAGGATTTGTTTCTGGTGGTAAGTTATTTCAAACAGTATTTGGAGTTCCTTATAAAGTTTCTATCTTTATTTGTGCAATAGTAGTTGTAGGATATACCTTTTTAGGTGGATTTATGGCTGTTTGTTGGACTGATATTATTCAAGGACTTCTTATGTTCTTTACATTGCTTATATTGCCTGCTGTAGTTTTAGTTAAGGCTGGTGGAATAAATGAGGTAGTTTCAGCTATTGACCCTGCCCTTTTAAATCCATTTAATGCAGCCTCCATTACAGGAAGTGCTTCATCTTCAACTGTATTAGTTGTTATAAGCATTATTTCTTCTTTAGCATGGGGGCTTGGATACTTTGGTCAACCTCATATTTTAGCAAGATTTATGGCAATAAAAGATCCTGATTTAATAAAGAAATCTAGAATAATAGCAATGTTTTGGGTTATACTTTCATTAATAGGTGCAACTGCTGTAGGATTAGTTGGACATTCAGTTATATCTGATATTTCAGCTTATGGAGGAGATAGTGAAACTATATTTATGCTTTTAGTAAATAAATGTGTCCCTCTTATTTTAACTGGAATTTTATTATCAGCAATTTTAGCAGCTATAATGAGTACAGCAGATTCTCAGCTTCTTGTAGCAGCTTCTACTGTATCTGAAGATTTTTATAAGGGTATGATAAAGCCTAAAGCTTCTGATAGAGAACTTATACTAGTAAGTCGTTTAACAGTTCTTGCTGTGGCAATAATCGCCCTTATAATAGCATTTAATCCTAATAGTTCTGTTCTTAAATTAGTTTCTTATGCTTGGGCAGGATTTGGAGCAGCTTTTGGTCCTGTAATTTTATTATCATTATTCTATAAGAAAATGACTAGAAATGCTGCTGCTACTGGTATGATAGTTGGAGGTCTTACTTCTGTATTATGGCCATTATTAAAGAAAGTTTCTTCTCTTGCTATATTCCAACTTTATGAAATAGTTCCTGGTTTCTTATTTGCAGTGTTAGTTATTTTTATAGTAACTAAAATAGATATAAAAAATAGTACTGACCCTAAAAAAATAGAAGCTAAGAAAGCTAGAGAAAAGGTAAAGGAACAAACTGCTAAAGAAGAAAAAATAAAATATGAAAAAACAGTTGTTGGAACTAGAAAACGTAAAGAAGCAGCTAAAAAGCGTAGAAAAATTTCAGAAAAAAATAGAGCTAAAAACAGATAAAAAATAAAAAGTTGTCGCTAAAATTAGTGCGGCAACTTTTTATTTTTTTATAAGTTAAAATTTACTTAGATTTTTCATCATTTTCTTCAGGTTCATCTAAAGTTACTGCAACTTCTTTATTTTGAATATTCATGCTGTTCATTAATATTATCTGTTTTTGTAGCTTTAGAAGCTTTTGTATTTCTTCTTCAACTTGACGTACAGCTTCTGTTGCTTCTTCTTTCATCCTTGCTAATTCTTTTTTCTGCTCTGCGATATTTTCTAG
>ONGV01000195.1 GCA_900317445.1 uncultured Eubacteriales bacterium
ATTAAAGTTTTCAGAATCAAAAAGTTCTCCATCTGCATAAATTTTTCTAGTTGTCATTTTATTTTGAGTTAATGTACCAGTTTTGTCTGAGCATATTATAGAAACACAGCCTAAGCTTTCAACAGATTTAATCTTTTTAATAATAGCATTTTCCTTTGCCATTTTTTGAGTTCCAAGAGCTAAAACTATAGTAACAATAGAACTTAAAGCTTCAGGAATTGCAGCAACTGCTAAGGCAACAGCAAACATTAATGAATCAATAATAGGAGTTTCTCTATAAACACTTAATCCAAAAACTAACACACATATTACAAGTATTATAATTGCAAGCTTTTTACTAAAATCATCTAAAGATACTTGAAGTGGAGTTTTCTTTTCTTGAGTTTCATCCATTAAAGTAGCAATTTTACCAAGCTCAGTATTCATACCAGTAGAAGTAACAATTACCAATGCACGTCCATAAGTAACTAATGAACTAGAAAATACCATATTCTTTTGGTCACCTAAAGCAACTTCCTCTTTATTAATAATATCTTCAAATTTATTTACACTTTCAGATTCACCAGTTAAAGCACTTTCATTAACTTGTAAAGAAAAGTTTTCAATAATCCTTCCATCAGCAACAACTAAGTCACCAGCTTCAAGAATTAATATATCTCCAGGAACCACTTCTCTAGAAGGTATTTCAAGCTTAATACCATTTCTAATAACCTTAGCATTAGGAGATGATAGTGCCTTTAAACTATCTAATGATTTTTCAGCCTTTACATGTTGAACAGTTCCTAAAATAGCATTTAAAATAATAACAGCAAAAATAACAATTGTACTTTCTACATTCCCAGTAATTATTGAAAGAATTCCAGCAATTATTAAAATAACAACAAGTAAATCCTTAAATTGTTCAAGAAACACTATAAGTAAACTTTTTTTCTTTTTTTCTGTAAGTTCATTGTAACCATTTTTCTCAATAGATTCAGCTACTTGCTTATCCGTTAATCCCTCCTTTGTAACGTTAAAGTTTTTCAATACATCCTTAGATGTCTTTGAAAAAAATTTTTCCATAAAACATTTCCCCTTTCTAAAAATAAAATAAAAAAGACTTCTGATATGATTTGCTATTAACAAATCATATCAAAAGTCTTGTAACCAAATTTAGGCATATAACACCAGATTTAAAAAATCGGGTATGTTGATGTTATATTTTAAACTACTCCCTCTTAATATATAAGAAATATTAATTTGTAAGTTTAGTATAACCTAATGGAAATAAAATGTCAATATAAAACAAAAAATAAAATTTTGTCATTACCTATTAGTGTCAAATTCACTTTTCTTAAAGTTGAGTTAGAAATATGCATCAAATATAATAAAGATATAGAAAATAAACTCGAAAAAAATAAAAAACAAAAAATAAAAAGAAAAGGGGTTATGTATCATGAAAGAAAAAGTTCAAAAGTTTGGAAGATTTTTAAGCGGAATGGTAATGCCAAATATTGGTGCATTTATTGCTTGGGGACTAATTGCTGCATTATTTATAGATGCAGGTTGGATTCCAAATAAAAGCCTAAGTGCTTTAGTAGATCCTATGTCTACTTATTTATTACCTTTATTGATAGCGTTTACAGGAGGAAATGTTATTGCAGGACATAGAGGTGGAGTTGTTGGTGCTATTGCAACTATGGGTGTTATAATAGGTTCAGATATGCCAATGTTTATTGGTGCAATGATTATGGGACCTTTAGGTGGATATGTTATAAAGAAATTTGACAAATTAGTAGAAGGTAAAATTAAAGCAGGTTTTGAAATGCTTGTAAACAATTTTTCAGTAGGTATTATAGGTGCTATTCTTGCAATAATAGGTTTAAAAGCTGTAAATCCAATAGTTGTAACATTAATTGGTGCTTTAGAAACAGGAGTTGAATTCTTTGTAGAACATAAATTATTACCATTGACAAGTATATTTGTTGAACCAGCAAAGGTATTATTCTTAAATAATGCTTTAAATCATGGTATATTCTCACCAATGGGAATTGACCAAGTTAAGGAATTAGGAAAATCAATATTCTTCTTAATTGAATCAAATCCAGGACCTGGTTTAGGAATTTTACTTGCATATTGTTTAGTAGGAAAAGGGTCAGCAAAAAGTTCAGCACCAGGTGCAGTTATAATTCATTTCTTAGGTGGAATACATGAAATTTATTTCCCTTATATAATGATGAATCCATTATTAATACTTTCAGTTATTTTAGGTGGAGCAAGTGGAGTATTTACATTTCAATTATTTAATGCAGGTTTAGTTGCACCAGCTTCTCCAGGTAGCATAATATCATTACTTGCAATGACTCCAAAAGGAGGATATTTAGGAATTATAGCAGGTGTTTTAGTTTCAACAGTTATATCTTTTGTAGTTTCAATGCCTTTATTAAAATTATTTGGAAAAGATGAAGATATAAAATCAGCATCAGAAAAGGTTAAAAATATGAAAGCACAATCTAAGGGAGCTTCAACAGAAAAGGTAGCTCAAGCAGTAATTAATCCTTCCGAAATTAAAAAGATAGTATTTGCTTGTGATGCAGGAATGGGTTCAAGTGCTATGGGAGCTACAGTACTTCGTAAGAAAATAAAAGCTGCAGGTATTGAAGGAATAGAAGTTGTACATGCTTCTGTATCAGAAATACCACAAGATGCTCAAATTGTTGTAACACATGAACAACTTGGAGAAAGAGCAGCACATAGTAATCCAAAGGCAAAGTTAGTGCTTATTACAAACTTTATGACAGCACCACAATATGATGAATTAGTGGAAAGCTTAAAAAATGGACAATAATTTCATAATAAAGTTCTTTAAATCTTTTATATAATGTCTATAAATAATATGATGATATAATATTTGAGGTTATTGTTTGAAAAATTTCATAAAGAATATGGAGGAAAAATAAATGGAATTTTCACAAAGAAGTAAACAAATAATTATATTGTTGTTAAATGAAAATAAGCCAGTTTCAACAAAATATTTAGCTGAAAATATTAATGTAAGTAAAAGAACTGTTCAAAGAGAATTAGAATATATAACTTATGATATAAAAAGATACAATCTTAAGTTATCTTCTAAAACTGGATTAGGAATATGGATTGATGGTAGTGAAGAAAATAAGAAAAAACTTTTAAATAAGTTAAGTGAAAATCAAGAAATTGATACTAGTAATAAAGAAGAAAGAAAGAAAAAGCTTATTTTAGAATTACTTAAAGATAGGAGCCCTAAAAAGATATATTACTATGCTAATATGTTTAAAGTTAGTGAAGCTACAATACGTAATGATTTAGATGAAGTAGAAGAATGGATGAATCAGCTTAATTTATCTATTATACGTAAACAGGGATATGGCATATATTTAGAAGGTTCAGAAGAAAACTATAGAAATGCAGTTAAAAAGTGCATTGATGAAAATTTAAATATAAACAACTTAAATGATATATTTAAGCAAAATAAAATGGTAACTTTTAAAGCTCTTCAAAATGAAAATAATATATGTGGATTATTTGATAATGAAATATTAACTAAGGTATTATCTTGCCTTCAAAGTATAGAGCATAAAAAAATAATTATGATGACAGATGATTCTTATGTTGGTTTAGCATTACATATAACTATAGCCATAGAAAGATGTATTAAAAATGAAACAATTGAAGGCAATGATGAATTATTAGAAAAGCTTAAAAAAGATGAAAACTATAATTTAGCTAAATATATAATTGAGGTTTTAGAAGAAGAATTTAAAATAAATATACCAGATATTGAAATTGCATATGTATGTCTTCATATTAAAGCTGCAAAGCTTCAATATACTAATGAAAATATATCTAAAGAAGAGGAAGAAGAAAAGAAAGATATACTAAGTTTAGTTGATGAAATGATAAATAGCTTTGATAGTAAAATTTCTTTTGAATTAAAGGAAGATGAAGAATTTATAAAAGGTTTAATAACTCATTTACAACCTACTATTGTAAGGTTAACTAACAAAATGTTTATATCTAATCCTTTACTTGAACAAATAAAAAGTAAATATGCTGATACTTATGAAAAAAGTATACAAGCTTCTAAGGTGTTAGAGAGAAGACTTAATGTTTCTGTACCAGAGGATGAAATTGGATTTTTAGCATTACATTTTGGCGCTGCACTTGTTAGGCTAAATGATAAAAAAGAAACAAAAAGAATGGTAAAAATCGGAATAGTATGTGCCAGTGGAATAGGCATCTCTAGGTTAATGTCAGTTAGAATAAATAAAATATTTAAAGGAAAAGTTGATTTAATTACTTTAGCAAAAGATGATATTACAGATAAAATGTTAAAAAAGATTGATTTTATAGTTACTAGCCTGGATTTAGGTAATGTAAAAGCTGATATTGTAAATGTAAATCCATTTTTATTAGATAATGATTTAGAGAAAATAAATGAAAAAATCAGAGAATATTCTGTAAAGTCAATTGAGGTTATTGACGAAAAAACAGATTTTTCTAGTGAACTTACTAATGTTTCAATTGTTGCAGAAAAAATTAATACTATAATTAAAGAATTTAAATGTAGTGAATTTGAGGAAAATATAAGTTTTTCAGAGTTAGTAAAATATATAGGAAACTATATAGCTGAAATTGAAAGTAGTAGTAAAGAAGAACAAGAAAAAATAAGTAAGAATATACAAGAACGTATAATTAAAAGAGAAGAGCTTATGACACAAATTATGCCTGAATTTGGCTTTGCTCTTTTACATTCAAGATGTGAAAAAATAAAAGAGCCACATTTTATAGTAGGTATAACAAATAAAAAAGGTAGCTTTAAGGATGAATATTTTAAAGGTATAAAAGTTGTGGTTATTATGCTTATACCAATAGATGAAAATATTAAAATGAATGTGGACATATCAGGTGCTTTAAGTAGTAAATTAGTAGAAGATAGAAGCTTTTTAAGTCTTATAGAAACTGGTGATGAAGAGAAAATAAGAGCCTTTATAAGTAAGACTTTAAGAAAGTATTTTAACAATTATTTAAAGAATATTTATAACAATTAATAATAAAAATGTCACTAGTTGATAATGCCAAATATAATTTTGTTAAGATTGAATTTAAACATTTACACGTTGTATAATTTAATCATAGAAAGAAAAAATAATAAATTTGTAGAAGGAGGAATTAAAAATGTTTTTTATGAAGAAAAAGGTGAAGGAACCAGAACTATTAGAAAAGAAAAATATATTATTAAATTGCAAGGAAAGTTCAAAAGAAGAGGTAATCAGAAAAGTTGGAAAGATGCTTGTAGATACTGGATATGTTGAAGAAAGTTATATTGATGGAATGTTAAAAAGAGAAGAAACCTTTGCAACTAACATAGGAAATGAAATAGCAATTCCTCACGGAGTTGAAGAAGCTAAAAGAGCTGTTAAAAAATCAGGAATAGCAGTAATGGTAATTCCAGATGGAGTAGTTTGGAATGATGGCGAGAAAGTAAAGCTCATTATTGGAATAGCTGGAGTTGGAGATGAACATCTAGAAATATTAGGGAATATAGCTGAAAACTTCTCAACAATGGAAGAAGTAGAAAAATTGGTAGCAAGTAATGATGTAGATTATATATATGATAAATTTACTAAGAGAGAATAATTAAATAAAGGAGGTGGTTATATGATAATAACAGTAACAATGAATCCTGCTATTGATAAAACAGCAGATTTAGATAAATTTAAACATGCTGGATTAAATAGATTAAAAAATGTAATTGTTGATGCAGGTGGAAAAGGAATAAATGTATCAAAAACAATTAAAGCAATTGGTGGAGAATCAATAGCAACCGGATTTTGTGGAAAAAATGATAAATTAATAGAAAACCTATTAAATAGTCAAGGTATAAAAAGTGATTTTGTAAAAATAGATGGTGATGTTAGAACAAATCTAAAGGTAGTAGAAGAAGGTGGAATATTAACAGAGTTAAATGAAGCTGGACCTACTATAGAAGCAAAAGAATTAAATGAACTTATTGAAAAATTAGAAAAATATGCAAATGAAGATACATTATTTATCTTAGCTGGAAGTATTCCTAAGGGAATAGATAAAAATATATATAAAGATTTAGTAACAAAATTAAAGAAAAAAGGTTCAAAGGTATTTGTAGATGCAGATGGAGAATTATTTGTAAATGCCATAGAAGCAAGTCCAACAATAATAAAACCAAATAAGTTTGAACTAGAACAATATTACAAAATGGAAAAAGAAGCTACTGAAGAAGAGCTTATAAATATGGGTGAAAAGCTTTTAAGTAATGGAATAGAATTAGTAGCAATATCCTTAGGAAAAGATGGAGCATTATTCTTAACAAAAGAAGAAAAAATAAAGTGTCCAGGCTTAAAGGTAAATGCTCATTCAACTGTAGGAGCAGGAGATGCTATGGTAGCAGCTTTATCCTATGGACTTAATTCAAAGATGGAATTAAAAGAAGCCATAAAATTAGCAGTTGCAACATCTGCTGGTGCTGTAACTACTCAAGGAACAAAACCACCAACTAAAGAAGTTGTGGAAGAATTAAAAAACAAAGTACAAATTATATCATTATAAAATTAAAACTTATAAATAAAGGATATTAAAACATATCTTAAAAATACTTACACTAACTCAATAATATAATATAACAAAAATAAGAATTTGGCAAATGAAATAAATTAATAAATGAATGGAGGAGTTTATTATGAAGACAAAAGCAGTAAGAATGTATGGAGAAAATGATATTAGATTAGAGGAATTTGAGCTACCAGAAATTAAAGATGATGAAATATTAGTAAAAGTTATGAGTGACAGTATATGTATGTCAACTTATAAATTAGTAAAGCAAGGAAAGAAACATAAAAGAGCACCTCAAAATATAGATACTAATCCAATTATAATAGGACATGAATTTGCAGGTGATATAGTAAAGGTTGGAGCTAAATGGCAAGACCAATTTAAACCAGGACAAAAATTTGCACAACAACCAGCTTTAAACTATAAAGGAAGCTTAGCATCACCAGGATATTCTTATGAATTCTTTGGAGGAGCTTGTACTTATTGTATTATACCACCAGAAGTTATGGAACTTGGATGTTTATTAAACTATGATGGTGAAAGTTATTTTGAAGCTTCTTTAGGAGAACCAATGAGCTGTATAATTGGTGGATACCATGCAAATTATCATACAAATAAAAAGAATTATAATCATTCAATGGGAACAAAGAAAGATGGTAATGTTATAATTCTAGGTGGATGTGGACCAATGGGACTTGGAGCAGTAAGCTATGCATTATGTATGGAAAATAAGCCAAAACTTGTTGTTGTAACAGATGTTGATGATGCAAAAATAGCAAGAGCTAAAGAAGTTATTACAGAAGAAGAAGCAGCAGAAAAAGGAGTTAAACTTCTTTATGTAAATACAGCTAAAATGGCAGACCAAGAAAAAGAATTAATGGATTTAACAGAAGGCCATGGATATGATGATGTATTTGTATATGTTCCAATTCGTCAAGTAGCAGAATTAGCAGATAAGTTATTAGCATTTGATGGATGTATGAACTTCTTTGCAGGACCTACTGATAACCAATTTAAAGCAGAAATAAATCTTTATAATTGTCACTATACTAGTAGTCATATTATAGGAACAACTGGTGGAAATACAGATGATTTAATTGAAGCAATTGATTTATCAGCTAAGAAGTTAATAAAACCAGCAGTTATGGTAACACATATTGGAGGAATAGATAGTATAGCTGATGCTACTTTAAACTTACCAAGTATTCCAGGTGGTAAAAAATTAACATATACTCAATTTAATATGCCATTAACTGCAATAGAAGATTTTGAAGAATTAGGAAAGACAGATCCATTATTCAAGAAACTTTCAGATGCATGTAAAAAACATAGTGGTCTTTGGAACAGTGAAGCAGAAAAAATCTTATTTGAACATATGGGAGTAAAATAAGAGTAATATATAAAAATGGAATAGTTGGACAAACTAACTACTCCATTTTTAATATAAGTAACTAAATTAATATAAGTAATTAAAAGTGTAGCAAAAGCTTTAATATAGAGGAATTTAATATAGAGGAAATAAGGATTAAAATTATTTATTAGGAGGAATTTATTAATGAAAGTAAGAAATGCTGAAGAGCTTAACAAAAGATTAGAAAAACTTAGAGAGGCTCAAAAGATTTTTTCAACATATACTCAAGAACAGGTAGATGAAATATTTAGACAAGCTGCTATGGCTGCAAATGATGCTAGAATAAAACTTGCAAAGCTTGCTGTTGAAGAAAGTGGAATGGGAATAGTTGAAGATAAAGTTATAAAAAATAATTTCGCAGCAGAATATATATACAATCAATATAAGGATATGAAAACTTGTGGTGTTATAGAAAGAGATGATACTTTTGGTATATCAAAAGTTGCAGAACCTATAGGAGTTATTGCTGCAATAATTCCAACAACTAATCCAACATCAACTGCTATATTTAAAACATTAATAGCATTAAAAACAAGAAATGCAATAATTATAAGTCCACATCCAAGAGCAAAAAAATCTACAATAGCAGCTGCAAAAATAGTTTTAGATGCTGCAGTTAAGGCAGGAGCTCCAGAAGGAATAATAGCATGGATAGATGAACCATCTGTAGAATTATCACAAAAGGTAATGGCAGAGGCTGATATTATACTTGCAACTGGAGGTCCTCAAATGGTTAAATCAGCTTATTCATCAGGAAAACCAGCAATAGGAGTTGGTGCAGGAAATACTCCAGCTATAATAGATGAAACAGCACATATAAAGATGGCAGTAAACTCTATATTATTATCTAAGACTTTTGATAATGGAGTTGTTTGTGCATCAGAACAAAGCTTATTAATAATGGATTCTATATATGATGAAGTTAAGAAAGAATTAGCACAAAGAGGAGCTTATATTCTTAAAGGCGATGAAGTAGATAAGGTTAGAAAGATAATATTAAATGATAGTGGTGCTGTAAACGCAAATATAGTTGGTCAATCAGCTTATAATATAGGAAAACTTGCAGGAATTTCAGTTCCAGAAACTGCAAAGGTATTAATAGGTGAAGTAAAATCAGTAGAAATTGATGAACCATTCTCACATGAAAAATTATCACCAATTTTAGCTATGTACAGAATAAAGAGCTTTGATGAAGGTTTAACAAAAGCTTCAAGATTAATAGAGCTTGGAGGATTTGGTCATACATCAATACTTTACACAGATGCAGTTAAATCAAGAGATAGAATTGATAGATTTGGTGCAACAATGAAGACTTCTAGAACTTTAGTTAATATGCCAGCTTCTCAAGGGGCAATAGGAGATATATATAACTTTAAATTATCACCATCATTAACACTTGGTTGTGGTTCATGGGGAGGAAATTCAATTTCAGAAAACGTTGGACCAAAACATTTAATTAATATAAAAAGTGTAGCCGAGAGGAGAGAAAATATGCTTTGGTTTAGAGTTCCACAAAAAACATATTTCAAATATGGATGTCTTCCAACTGCTTTAGAAGAGTTAAAGGATATGCATAAGAAGAAGGTATTTATAGTAACAGATAAGGTTTTATTTGATTTAGGATATACCCATGAAATCACAGAAAACTTAACTAAAAATAATATAGAATTTAAAATATTCTCAGAAGTAGAACCAGACCCAACATTAAAAACAGCTAAAAAAGGTGCAGAAGTAATGAGAAGCTTTGGACCAGATGTAATAATGGCTATAGGTGGAGGTTCACCAATGGATGCAGCAAAAATCATGTGGGTTATGTATGAACATCCAGAAGTTAAATTTGAAGATTTAGCATTAAGATTTATGGATATAAGAAAGAGAATATACAAGTTCCCTGTAATGGGTGAAAAAGCTATGATGGTAGCTATACCTACATCAGCAGGTACAGGTTCTGAAGTTACTCCATTTGCAGTTATTACTGATGAAAGCACAGGAATTAAATATCCTCTTGCAGATTATGCCCTAACTCCAAATATGGCAATAGTTGATGCTAAGCTTATGATGACTATGCCAAAAGGATTAACAGCAGGTTCTGGAATAGATGCTTTAGTACATGCAATAGAAGCATATGTTTCAGTAATGGCTTCAGAATATACAAATGGATTAGCATTAGAAGCTATACGTTTAATATTTAAATACTTACCAGATGCTTACAATGAAGGAACAACAAACATAAAGGCAAGAGAAAAAATGGCTCATGCTTCATCAATGGCAGGTATGGCATTTGCAAATGCATTTTTAGGAGTATGTCATTCAATGGCTCATAAATTAGGAGCATTCCATCATATACCACATGGTGTAGCAAATGCATTATTAATAAAAGAAGTAATAAAATACAATGCAGCAGATGCTCCAAGAAAGCAAGCAGCATTCCCTCAATATAAATATCCAAATGCAGCATGGAGATATGCTAGAATAGCTGATTACTTACACTTAGGTGGAAATACAGAAGAAGAAAAGGTACAACTTTTAATAGATGCTATAGATGAATTAATGAAGAAAGTAAATATTCCAAACAGCATAAAAGATTATGGAGTATCAAAAGTAGATTTCTATGAAACTTTAGATGAAATGGTAGAACAATCTTTTGATGACCAATGTACTGTTACAAATCCAAGATATCCACTAATGAGTGAAATAAAACAAATGTTTATAAATTCATATGGTGAAGATAAAAAAACAAAAAATAAATAGTTTAAGGTAAAATTATTAGGTTTCTTTTTGGTTTTAATTACTGTTCCATCAAAAACCCTATCACACTTTCACATAATAAGAAGCCTAATATTTTAAATATAAAAGATAATGAAGTTGTCATAATTAAGAAATATTAATAGATATAGTTTTATTAAGTTTCTTTTTGTGACAACTCTTTTTCATATAATTAAAGGAAGTGATAATTATGGAAGGAAGTTCAAAAAGTAAGGAAGAGATACTAAATGAAAAATATTTTAAATTATTAGCTAAACAATATCCTAATATTGCAAAGGCTTCCACAGAAATTATAAATTTAGAGGCGATTTTAAATTTGCCAAAGGGAACAGAACTTTTTTTAAGTGATATTCATGGAGAATATGAACCCTTTATACATGTTTTAAAAAATGGTTCTGGAGTTGTAAAAAGAAAAATAGAAGATGTTTTTGGAAATACTTTAATGGAAAATGAAAAGAAAAGTTTAGCTACCCTTGTTTATTATCCAGAACAAAAACTAGAGATAATTTTAAAGGAAGAAAAAAATATTTATGACTGGTATAAAATAACTTTATATAGACTTATAAAGCTTTGTAGATATGTATCTTCTAAGTATACAAGGTCAAAGGTAAGAAAAGCTTTGCCAGAAGATTTTAGATATGTTATAGAAGAACTATTACATGAACAGGTAAATGCAGTAGATAAACAGAAATACTATGATAGAATAATAACAACTATAATTGATGTTGGAAGAGCAAATGAATTTATCATTGCATTATCAAAGCTAATACAAAGATTGGTTATAGATAGATTACATATAATAGGAGATATATATGATAGAGGTCCAAGACCTGACATAATTATGGATACACTTATAAACTATCATTCAGTAGATATTCAATGGGGAAATCATGATATGCTTTGGATGGGAGCTGCAGCAGGCTGTAGAGCAAGTATAGCAAATGTTTTAAGAATATCAGCAAAATATTCTAATCTTGATATTATAGAAGATGTATATGGAATAAATCTTCTTCCACTTGCAACCTTTACTCTTAAAAACTATAAAGATAGTACATATGATTCATTTATACCTAAAAATTGTGATAAGACAGATTACAGTAAGTCAGATGTAGAATTGGTAGCAAAAATGCATAAAGCAATTACTATAATACAATTTAAACTTGAATATGAAATAATAAAAAGACATGATGAGTTTAATATGGAAGATAGACTTCTTTTAGATAAGATAGATTATGAAAAGGGAACAATAAAGTTAGAGGGAAAGGTATATAATTTAAAAGATAAGGATTTCCCAACTATAGATAAAAATAATCCATTTAAACTTACAAAAGAGGAAGAGATACTTGTAGATAAATTAACATCATCTTTTATAAATAGTGAAAAGCTACAAAGACATATTTCTTTTTTATTTTCAAAAGGAAGTATGTATTTAAGTTATAATTCTAATTTACTTTTTCATGGATGTATACCTTTAAAAGAAGATAAAACTTTTAAATCTATGAAAATTAATGGAGAGGAATATAAGGGAAAAGCTCTTTTAGAGAAATTTGAATCCTTAGCTAAAGTAGGCTACTTTGGAAAAAGAGGAAGCACAGAAAAACAATATGGAATGGATATTATGTGGTATTTGTGGACAGGTACCTCATCACCGCTTTTTGGAAAAGAAAAAATGGCTGTATTTGAGAGATACTTAATAGAAGATAAAAAAATACAAGAAGAAAGGAAAAATCCTTACTATAAATGGCGTAATGACAAAAATGTATGTGAATTTATACTTAAGGAATTTGGATTAGCATCAAAGGAAAGCAGAATAATAAATGGACATGTTCCAGTAAAAAATTTGCAAGGGGAAAGTCCTATAAAGGCAGAAGGAAAGTTAATTTCAATAGATGGAGGATTTGCAAAGGACTATAGAGCTGATACTGGAATAGCAGGATACACTTTAATATATAATTCCTATGGATTACAACTTGTATCACATGAACCCTTTGAATCAACAGAAAGTGCTATAGAAAAAGAATTAGATATATTATCAACAACAATGGTAGTAGAAAAAAAGTTAAAAAGAAAAACTGTAGGTGATACAGATATAGGAAAAGAAATAAAAAGCCAAATAGAAGAATTAAAGTATTTACTTAAAGCTTATAGAGAAGGGGCAATATTTTAATATATTCCCCTTTTTTGTTTTATCAAAAATAAAAAAACTACATATAATGAATGAGATAATTTATTGGAGTTGAATTTAATTGATATATGGTCTTATATTAGCAGGAGGAAAGGGAAGTAGGCTTTATCCATTATCAAGAGCTAAAGAACCAAAACAGTTTTTAAAAATATTAAATGATAAAAGTTTTTTAATAAATACAATAGAAAGAATTTCTCCTTTAATATCAAAAGAAAATATCTATATTGTTACCAATAAAGATTATGAAGTTAAAATAAAAAAGCAAATAGATGAAAAAATGAAAGAAAATATATTTATCGAACCTGAAAATAAGGAGACTGCTACATGTATAGGTCTTTCTGCTATAAAGCTTTTAAAGGCAGATGCAAATGCTGTGATGGTTGTTCTTCCTTCTGACCATTATATTTATGGTGAAAAGGAATATTTAGATACTCTTAAACAGGCAGTAGATATTGCAAATAAAAGAAGAGGAATTGTAACTCTTGGAATAGAACCTAAAAGACCTGAAACAGGTTATGGATATATTCAAATGGGAGAAAGAATAAATGGAAATATTGCAACTTATAAAGTGGAGCGTTTTACAGAAAAGCCAAACATAGAAGTTGCAAAGGACTTTCTTCAAAAAGGAACTTATTTATGGAATTCAGGAATATTTGTTTTTAGAGCTGATGTAATTCTTAGAGAAATTGAGAAGTATCTTCCTAAAATGCACATATCATTAATGGAAATATATAAGCACATAGGAGAAGAGGATGAAGAAAGAGTAATAAAAGAAGAATATAAAAAAATAGATGGTATATCAATAGACTTTGGAATAATGCAAAAAACAAGAAAGGCTTATGTAGTAAAATGTGATTTTGTATGGGATGATATAGGGAGTTTTACAGCTTTAAGTAGATTTTTAAATGAAGAAGATAGCAATAGAGTATCAGAAAATGTATATTTAGAAGAATGTGAAAATTGCTCAGTCTTTGGAAAGAAGAACTTAATAGTGGGATTTGGAGTAAAGGATTTGGTTATTGTTGATGCAGGAGATGTAATATTAATAGTAGATAAAAATAGGGAACAAGAAATAAAGCATTTAATAATTGAAATAGGAAATAAAAAAGATTATGTAAAATTTTTATAAATATGTAGAAAAAATTAAGAGAAAGGTATATAATGAACCTAACATTAATAATTGAGAAAGGAAATGATAAATTGCTTATTAATACACATATAATATTAGCAAACAATATTTTAAGACAAGCAAATGGAAAAAAGTTATATTTAATAAATAAAAAAAGGTTTATATGGGGCAATATAAAACCTGACTGTGCTTCAAAATATAAGTTTAAAAAGCATTATTATAATGAAAGTATTACTATGATTTTAGATAAAATAAGAGAACTTTCAAGTTTATCAGTAGAAGATATTTACTATAATTTTGGTAAAAATAAATTTAGTGAAGAGCTAGGGGTGGTTTGTCATTTCCTATGTGATTTCTTTTGTATTCCTCACAATCAAAGATGGGAATTTAAGCATTCCATGAAAAAACATGTTGTTTATGAACAAAAGTTAGCAAAATTTGCAAAGCTTTACAGATTTAAAGGGTATATAGATAGTAATTTAAGTGTAGATGATTTAGAAGAGTTTATAACCTCACATCAAGAAAAATATAAAGAAGAAGAATCATTTAAAAATGATTTGTCATATTCATATTTTATATGCAATAGTGTTATAAACATGATTTTAAATGAAGTTTATATGAATGAGTATGCATCACAAAAAGTTGCTATTGCTTATTAAAAAATTAAAGATTTAAAATACTATTAAAAAGATTTGTAAAAGGTGATTTTATTCACTTTTTGCAAATCTTTTTTTATATTATAGAAATAGAAAATTATATTAGTTGTTAAATTGAGGATGAAATTTAAGTTTAATAAAAGAAACAAATTTAGGAATTTCCTTTCTTTTAGTTTTAAAATAAATACAATGAAAATCATTATTGACAAAAAAATAATAAAAGAATATAATAAAATAAACAAATGAACAGATGCTCATATGTATAGGAGGAACAAAGATGAATGATGAAAATATAATAGAAAAATGTAGTTGTAATGTTATTCATAGTGATGTAGTTGAAAGAGTAAAAAAAAGTCTTCCAAAAGAAGAAGTTCTTTATGATTTAGCAGAGTTTTTTAAAGTATTTGGAGATTGCACTAGAATAAAAATTATATGTGCTCTTTTTGAATCAGAAATGTGTGTATGTGATTTAGCAGCATTACTTAATGTAAGTCAATCTGCAATTTCACATCAATTAAAAACATTAAAATCTGCAAGGCTTGTTAAGTATAGAAGAGAAGGAAAAGTTATTTATTATTCACTAGAAGATACACATATTAAACACATTTTTGATGATGGATTAAAGCATATTAAAGAATAAGAAAGAAGGGATATACAATGAAAGAATATAAGTTATATCTTAATGGACTAAATTGTGCTAATTGTGGCAATAAAATAGAGAAAAAAGTAAATTCTTTAAAAGAAGTTCAAGAAGCTGTTTTAAACTTTTCTGTAGGAACTTTAACAATAGAATTAAAAAATGAAAATGATGAAGAGAAGGTTACAGAAGAAATTAAAAAAATAGTAAAAGCATTAGAACCTGATGTAATTGTTGAAAAGTATAAAGGACGTAGAAAAAAGCATAATGAAAATCATGAATATCATAACCATCATGGGGAAGAATGTCATTGTGGAGAAGAGCATCATCATGAACACCATAATGAAGAAGGATGTCATTGCAAAGGACATCAACATGAACACCATCATGGAGAAGGGTGTCATTGTGAAGGACATCAACATGATAACATGGAAAAATGTAATTGCAAAAAGGAACATCATCATAATCATGAAAAAAGTAGCCATAGTCATGACCATATAAAAGATGAAAAAGAAAATGATTTATTAGGAAAAGTTCCTTTTATTTTTGGATTAATAATATATGTGGTTGCTATAGCAATGGGAAGTAATGATATTTATGGAATAATATTATTTGGAGTAGCTTATATTCTAATTGGTGGAGAGGTAGTTTTAAGTGCTATTAAAAATATATCTCATGGAGAACTTTTTGATGAAAATTTTCTTATGACCTTAGCAACTATAGGAGCATTTGCTATAGGAGAATATACTGAAGCAGTAGCAGTAATGGTATTTTATAAAATAGGTGAAATATTTCAAGACTATGCAGTTAACAAATCAAGAAAATCAATATCATCCCTTATGGATATAAGAGCAGATTATGCAAATAAATTAGTTAATAATAAAGAAGAAAAGGTATCCCCAGAGGATGTTGAAATAGATGATATTATTGTAATTAAGCCAGGGGAAAGAGTTCCTTTAGATGGAATTGTTTTAGAAGGAGAAGGTTCATTAGATACTTCAGCTCTAACAGGTGAATCAGTACCAAGAGATATTCATAAAGGTGAAGAAATATTATCTGGTGCAATAAATCTTAATGGAGTATTAAAAGTAAAGGTAACAAAGGAATATGGAGAATCTACAGTTTCAAGAATATTAGACCTTGTAGAGAATGCAGGAAGCAAAAAAGCACCAACAGAAAAGTTTATAACAAAATTTTCAAAATATTATACACCAATTGTTGTAATTGTAGCTGTTATATTAGCTATAGTACCACCACTTGTTATTAGTGGAGCAGAATTTTCAGATTGGCTTTATAGAGCATTAATATTTTTAGTTGTTTCTTGTCCTTGTGCATTAGTAATATCAGTTCCTTTGGGATTATTTGCAGGAATAGGTGCAGCATCTTCAAAAGGAATACTTGTAAAGGGTGGAAATTACCTAGAAGCAATAAAGGATACAGAAATAGTAGTGTTTGATAAAACAGGAACATTAACAAAGGGAGTGTTTGATGTTGTAAAAATTAATGCAATAGGAATAAGCAAGGAAGAATTATTAGAAATTGCAGCCCTTGGAGAAAGTTTTTCAAATCATCCAATAGGTCAATCAATAGTAAAAGCATACTCTAAATCTATAAATAAAGATTTAATAAAGGATTATGAAGAAATATCAGGAAATGGAATTAAAGCTACAATTAAAGGAAAAAAGGTTTTATTAGGAAATTATAAGTTAATGAAACAATATGGAATAAGTTGTATTGTAAAAGATGAAGCTGGAACCATTGTAAATGTGGCTATAGATGGAGAATATAAAGGATATATATTAATTGCAGATGAAATAAAAGAAACTTCAAAAAAGGCTATAGAAGAATTAAAGAAATTAGGAATTAAGAAAACTGTAATGTTAACAGGAGATAATAAAAAAGTAGCTGAGGCTGTGGGGAAAAATGTTGGAGTAGATGAAGTTTGTTCAGAATTATTACCAGCAGGAAAAGTTGAAGAATTAGAAAAACTTTTAAAAGAAAAATCATCTAAAGGAAAATTAATCTTTGTAGGAGATGGAATAAATGATGCACCAGTTTTAGCAAGAGCAGATATTGGAGTTGCTATGGGAGGAATTGGCTCAGATGCTGCTATTGAAGTATCAGATGTAGTTCTTATGAAAGATGATGTGTCATCAATATCAGATGCAATAAATATAGCTAAAAAGACTAATAAAATACTTTGGCAAAACATAGTATTTTCATTAATTATAAAAGCTATAGTTTTAGTATTAGGAGCTTTAGGAATGGCTAATATATGGGAAGGAGTTTTTGCAGATGTAGGTGTAACATTACTTGCAGTATTAAACTCAATGAGAGCACTTAAAGCTTAAAAGAACACAAAAAATTAAAAAAGTTGCCATAAAGATTTTCTTTATATGGCAACTTTTTTAATGTATAGGAAAGTATAATTTATTAATATGCTTCTGTATTAGGAATTTCTTCTAATGAAGAAATGCAAGTTGGTCTTATAAGAACATTAGTTTTTGGGATTCTGATTATTTCATCTCTTAAAACCTTTACTGTTTGACCACTAGGCAATTTCTCATCAACAAAAAGTACAGAATTTAAATCTGCATCATGAATTTCATACTCTTTCCCACTATTCATTATTACTTTAATCATATGTTCTCCCCCTCGGATTTTAAAAATGTTAATGTATACATTATATACCTTTGCATAAAATTTTACCATATTTTTTTAGTATAATAAAAAAAATGAAATAAATTTATATTAATTAGGAATAGATTATCATTAAACTTTTATGGTAAAATAAAATATAGATTTTATTTAAAGAAAGGAAGATACAGTATGGAAAAGAAAAAAAATATTTCTATGGCTGTTATAAAAAGATTACCTAAGTATCATAGATATCTTCAAGAATTAATGAAAAATGATGTGGATAGAATATCTTCCAAAGAACTAGGTGAAAAAATAGGTTTTACTGCCTCACAAATTAGGCAGGACTTAAATTGTTTTGGAGATTTTGGACAACAGGGTTATGGATATAATGTTAGGGAGCTATATAATCAAATAGTATCTATATTAGGTCTTGACCAAAACTATAAAACCATAATGGTTGGAGCAGGAAATATAGGGCAAGCTATTGCTAATTATGCAAGTTTTGTGAGGCTTGGAATAGAGCTTGTAGGAATTTTTGATGTGAATCCTAAAGTTATAGGAACAAAAATTAGAGATATTGAAATTGAGGCAGAAAGCAATTTAAGAGAATATTTAAAAAACAATAGTATAGATATTGGAATTATTTGTGTTCCTAAAATAAATGCTCAAAGGGTATGTGATGAACTTATAGCAGGTGGAATTAAAGGCATATGGAATTTTGCTCCTGTTGATTTAATTGTTCCTGATGATGTAAAGGTGGAAAATGTACATTTAAGTGAAAGCTTATCAACACTTATTTATTTATTACACACAAGAGAGTAATTTTAATATAAATCATGCTTTATATATTGCAAAAACTAAGATAAAGCATTATAATGATACATGAAGCTAAAAGGCTTCAATTATTTTTTTACTTAGTTTGTTATAATATTAACAAAATTAAGAATATATAAAAAATAAGTTAAAAACCAAGAAAATAATTTACAATAATCTATATATTCATTACTTTTGAATTTTAATAGATTTTTGCATAAAAAATAAGTATAAAAAATTAGGAGGACAAAGGAACATGGAATTAAAGAACGTACTTCTTGAAAAAGAAGGTCACTTAGCTATTGTTACAATCAATAGACCAAAGGCTTTAAACGCTTTAAATTCAGAAACTTTAAAAGACCTTGACACAGTTATTGAAGACTTAGAAAATGACAACAACATTTATGCAGTTATCTTAACAGGAGCAGGTGAAAAATCATTTGTTGCTGGAGCTGATATAGCAGAAATGAAGGACTTAAATCAAGAAGAGGGTCAAGCTTTTGGTGCTCTTGGAAACAAGGTATTTAGAAGACTTGAAGACTTAAACAAGCCAGTTATAGCTGCTATACAAGGATTTGCTCTTGGTGGTGGATGTGAAATCTCTATGGCATGTGACATAAGAATAGCATCTGAAAAAGCTATATTTGGTCAACCAGAAGTTGGTCTAGGAATTACACCAGGATTTGGTGGAACTCAAAGATTAGCTAGAATAGTTGGTTTAGGTAAGGCTAAAGAAATAATATATACTGCTCAAAACATAAAAGCTGATGAAGCATATAGAATAGGATTAGTTAACAAGGTAGTACCTTTAGAATCTTTAATGGATGAAGCTAAAGCTATGGCTAATAAGATTATGGCTAATGCTCCAATTGCAGTAAGACTATGTAAAGATGCAATTAACAGAGGTATGCAAGTTGATATAGATAAAGCAGTTGCTATAGAAGCAGAAGACTTCGGTAAGTGCTTTGCAAGTGCTGACCAAAAAGAAGGAATGTCTGCTTTCTTAGAAAGAAGAAAAGAAAAGAACTTCCAAAACAAATAATTGTTTTTAGATGATACATTTTTAAGGAGGGTTAATTAAATGAATTTTGAATTAACTAGAGAACAAGAATTAGTACAACAAATGGTTAGAGAATTCGCAGTTAATGAAGTAAAGCCAATAGCTGCAGAAATCGATGAAACTGAAGAATTCCCAATGGAAAACGTGAAAAAAATGGCTAAGCTTGGAATGATGGGTATTCCATTTTCTAAGGAAGTAGGAGGAGCAGGCGGTGATGTTTTATCTTACATAATCGCTGTTGAAGAATTATCAAAGGTATGTGCTACTACAGGAGTTATACTTTCTGCTCACACTTCACTTTGTGCTTCAGTAATAAATGAAAATGGTACTCCAGAACAAAAGGCTAAGTATTTACCAGATTTATGTTCAGGTAAGAAGATAGGTGCTTTTGGTTTAACTGAACCAGGTGCTGGTACTGATGCTGCTGGACAACAAACAACTGCAGTATTAAGCGAAGATGGAAGCCATTATGTATTAAATGGTTCAAAGATATTCATAACAAATGGTGGAGTTGCTGAAACTTTCATAATATTTGCTATGACAGATAAGAGCCAAGGAACAAGAGGAATATCTGCATTTATCGTAGAAAAAGATTTCCCAGGATTCTCAATAGGAAACTTAGAAAACAAGATGGGTATAAGAGCATCTTCTACTACTGAATTAATAATGGAAGATTGTATAGTACCTGCTGAAAACTTAATTGGAAAACCAGGTAAGGGATTTGGTATAGCAATGAAGACTCTTGATGGAGGAAGAATTGGTATAGCTGCTCAAGCTTTAGGTATTGCAGAAGGTGCATTTGAAGAATGTGTTGCATACATGAAGGAAAGAAAACAATTTAAGAGACCACTTGCAGCATTCCAAGGATTACAATGGTACATTGCTGAAATGGATGTTAAGATTCAAGCAGCTAAGCATTTAGTATACAAAGCAGCTATGAATAAGCAACTTGGAAAACCTTACACTATAGATGCTGCTAGAGCAAAATTATTTGCAGCAGAAACTGCTATGGAAGTAACAACTAAGGCAGTTCAAATCTTTGGTGGATATGGATACACTAAGGAATATCCAATGGAAAGAATGATGAGAGATGCTAAGATAACAGAAATTTATGAAGGTACTTCAGAAGTTCAAAAGATGGTTATCTCAGGAAACATTTTAAAATAGGAGGCACTAAATAATGAATATAGTAGTTTGTTTAAAGCAAGTTCCAGATACTACAGCTGTTAAAATAGATCCAAAGACTGGAACATTAATAAGAGATGGAGTTCCAGCTATAATAAACCCAGAAGATAAACATGCTTTAGAAGGAGCACTTCAATTAAGAGAAAAAGTTGGAGGAAAGGTTACAGTAGTAAGCATGGGTATCCCAACTGCAAAGGCAGCACTTAGAGAAGCTTTATGTATGGGTGCAGATGAAGCTGTACTTTTAACTGATAGAGTACTTGGAGGAGCTGATACTTTAGCTACTTCAAAGGCATTAGCAGGTCTTATAAAGAAATTTGATTATGATTTAATATTTGCAGGAAGACAAGCTATCGATGGAGATACTGCACAAGTTGGACCAGAAATAGCTGAACACTTAAATATTCCTCAAGTAACTTATGTTCAAAATGTTGAAGTTGATGGAGATAAGTTAACTGTAAAGAGAGCTTTAGAAGATGGATATCAAGTAGTTGAAGTTAAGACACCATGTCTATTAACTGCAATTGAAGAATTAAATGAACCAAGATACATGAACGTTGCTAACATATTTGCAACTAATGATGATCAAATAAAGATTATGACTGCAGCTGATATAGATGTAGATGCAAGTGAATTAGGATTAAAGGGTTCACCAACAAAGGTTAAGAAATCAATGACTAAAGAAGTTAAGGGTGCTGGAGAATTAGTTAAGGAAGATGCTAAAGCATCAGCAGCTTACGTTTTAGGAAAATTAAAGGAAAAACACTACATCTAATATAATAGGAGGTTAATTGAATATGAACATAGCAGATTACAAGGGCGTTTGGGTCTTTGCTGAACAAAGAGAAGGCGAATTACAAAAAGTATCTCTAGAATTACTTGGAGAAGGTAGAAGAGTTGCTGATAAATTAGGAGTAAAGCTTACAGCTTTATTATTAGGAAACAATGTTTCTAACTTAGCAGAAAAGTTAGCTGCACATGGTGCTGATGAAGTATTAGTTGCAGAAGACAAGAACTTAGAACATTACACAACTGATGCTTACACAAAGGTTATTTGTGATTTAGCAACAGAAAGAAAGCCAGGAATATTATTTGTAGGAGCTACTTTCATAGGAAGAGATTTAGGTCCTAGAATAGCAGCTAGATTATCTACAGGATTAACTGCTGACTGTACTTCAATTGATGTTGAAGTTGAAAATGGAGACCTTTTAGCTACAAGACCAGCATTTGGTGGTAACTTAATGGCTACAATAGCATGTCCAGAACACAGACCTCAAATGGCTACAGTAAGACCTGGAGTATTTGAAGCTGTAACTACAGATGCTAGCAACTGTAAGATAGAAAAAGTTAATGTTAACTTAGCAGATAGCGATGTTAGAACAAAGGTTATAGAAACTGTTAAGACTGCTAAGGATATAATTGATATATCAGAAGCTAATGTAATAGTAGCTGGTGGTAGAGGAGTAGGTTCTAAGGAAAACTTTGCAATGCTTCAAGAATTAGCTGACGTTTTAGGTGGAGTTGTTGCTGGTTCTAGAGCAGCTGTTGAAAAGGGATGGATAGAAAATGCTTACCAAGTAGGTCAAACTGGTAAGACTGTTAAGCCAACAATATATATAGCATGTGGTATTTCAGGAGCTATCCAACACGTAGCTGGTATGCAAGATTCAGAAGTTATAATAGCTATAAATAAAGACGAAACTGCTCCAATAATGAGCGTTGCTGATTATGGAATAGTTGGAGATGTTAAGAAGGTATTACCTGAATTAATAGCTCAAGCTAAGGCTATAAAAGAAGCTGAATAATATAAAAAATTTAAAATGCACAATTTATATATTGTGCATTTTATTTAAATATTTCATTAAAAATATAATGATTTTATTTTTTAGGAGGAAATTATAATGAAAAAAGTATTCGTACTTGGTGCAGGAACAATGGGTGCTGGTATAGTTCAAGCATTCGCACAAAATGGTTTTGAAGTTATCGTTAGAGACATAAAGGATGAATTCGTTCAAAGAGGTATTGCAGGAATCACTAAGGGACTTGATAGACAAGTTTCTAAGGGAAAAATGACTGAAGAAGATAAGGAAGCTATACTTTCTAGAATTTCTGGAACAACTGATATGAACTTAGCTGCTGATTGTGATTTAGTTGTAGAAGCTGCTGTAGAAAACATGAAAATTAAGAAGGAAATATTTGCTGAATTAGATTCTATATGTAAGCCAGAAACTATATTAGCATCAAACACTTCTTCTTTATCAATAACAGAAGTTGCTTCAGCTACAAAGAGAGCAGATAAGGTTATAGGAATGCACTTCTTTAACCCAGCTCCAGTTATGAAGCTAGTTGAAGTTATAAGAGGAGCTGAAACTTCTCAAGAAACTTTTGATGCTGTTAAGGAAATGTCTGAAGCAATCAACAAGACTCCAGTAGAAGTTTCTGAAGCACCAGGATTTGTTGTTAACAGAATATTAATTCCTATGATAAACGAAGCTGCTTGCATACTTCAAGAAGGTGTTGCAACAGTAGAAGATATCGATGCTGCTATGAAGCTTGGAGCTAACCACCCAATGGGACCTTTAGCCTTAGGAGATTTAGTAGGATTAGATATAGTTGTTGCTATAATGGATGTTTTATACAATGAAACAGGAGATAACAAGTACAGATGTTGTACATTATTAAGAAAGTATGTTAGAGCTGGATGGCTTGGAAGAAAGTCAGGAAAAGGATTCTACGACTATTCTAAATAATATATATCAAATTCTTAAGAACTCGGCTTTGGGTCGAGTTCTTTTTATATAAAAATTGACATAATTACTATATTTCAAATATAATTTAATATATGTTACAATAAATTTGTGCAAAATAGATTATTTTAATTTGATTTTGTATAAATTTATTGTAAAATAGTAACTGAATGATAGAAAGCTGTATATAAAAAATTTAAAAATAAGCAATAAGCAGCATAAAAATACTTAGGGGGCAAGTGCATGTACAAAATTGTAAAAAAGAGACAATTAAATGAAAACATATATCTTATGGATATAGAAGCACCAAGAGTAGCTAAATCAGCTAAGCCTGGTCAATTTATAATTGTTAAAATGGATGATATTGGAGAAAGAATTCCATTAACAATTTGCGATTATGATGTTGAAAAGGGAACTGTTACAATAGTATTCCAAACAATAGGAGCATCAACTGAAAGAATGGCAAAATATGAAGAAGGAGACTACTTCAGAGATTTTGTTGGACCTCTTGGAAGACCATCAGAAATGGTTGATGAAGATTTAGAAGAATTAAAGAAAAAGAAAATATTA
>ONGV01000076.1 GCA_900317445.1 uncultured Eubacteriales bacterium
AAATTTTTGATTTTAATGAAGGATATAAGAACTTTATTTCAAAATGTAAAACAGAAAGAGAGTGTGTAAAAGAAACTATAAAAATAGTTGAAGAAAAAGGATATAGAAATTTAGATGATATTATAAAAAATAATGAAACTTTAAAAAGTGGAGATAAGGTTTATGCAAATAATATGAATAAGACAATAGCATTATTTGTAATTGGTGAAGAGCCAATAGAAAATGGAATGAAGATATTAGGTGCACATATAGATTCTCCAAGACTAGATTTAAAGCAAAATCCTTTATATGAAGATAGTGATTTAGTTTTATTAGATACACATTATTATGGTGGAATAAAAAAATATCAATGGGTGACTTTGCCATTAGCTATTCATGGGGTAGTTGCTAAAAAAGATGGAAGCTTAGTTGAGGTGGTTATAGGAGAAGATGAAAATGACCCTGTAGTTGGAATTTCAGATTTATTAGTACATTTATCTCAAACTCAAATGGAGAAGAGAGGAAATAAAGTTATTGAAGGAGAAGACTTAAATGTTTTAATAGGAAGTATGCCTGCAAAGGAAAAAGAAAAGGATGCAGTAAAAGCAAATATTCTTAAAATATTAAAAGAAAAATATGATATTGAAGAAGATGATTTCCTTTCAGCAGAGCTTGAAATTGTGCCAGCAGGTAAAGCAAGAGATTATGGAATAGATAGAAGTATGATTATGGGATATGGCCATGATGATAGAGTTTGTGCATATACTTCACTTATGGCTATGCTTGCAATAGAAAAAACTGATAAAACTTGTGTATGTTTATTAGTAGATAAAGAAGAAATAGGAAGCGTTGGGGCTACAGGAATGCAATCAAGATTTTTTGAAAATACTGTAGCTGAAGTTATGGATAGAGTAGGAGAATATTCAGACCTTAAATTAAGAAGAGCATTAAAAAATTCAAAAATGCTTTCATCTGATGTAAGTGCAGCCTTTGACCCAAATTATCCTTCTGTTATGGAAAAGAAAAATGCAGCATACTTTGGAAGAGGTATGGTATTTAATAAATATACTGGAGCAAGAGGAAAATCAGGATGTAATGATGCTAATGCAGAGTATATGGGAGAACTTAGAGCTATAATGGATAAAGACAATGTATCCTTCCAAACAGCAGAACTTGGAAAAGTAGACCAAGGAGGCGGAGGAACAATAGCATATATCCTAGCTTCATATAATATGCAAGTAATAGATTGTGGAGTAGCTTTACACAATATGCACGCTCCTTGGGAAGTTGCAAGTAAAGTTGATATATATGAAACAATGAAAGGATATGTAGCTTTCTTGAAATATGCTTAAAAATTATATATAATGAGATTATAGTACTATTTAATTACATAGGAGTATAAAAGGAGTAGAAATACAACTAAAATAGCTAAAAAGTGTAATTGAAAAAACAATTCAAAAGTTTTAAAATATGTTCATAGGATAATTGAAAAATAAATGCAATGAGGCATATCGTTAAAAAGCGATATGCCTTTTTGTGTTTTATAAAGGGGGATTTTGCTTATGAAAGAGTTAGTAATGATTATTAAGCCAGAGAAGCTAGAAAAAGTGAAAGAAATTCTAGATAGCATTCATTGTGGTGGTATGACAATATCATCTGTTATGGGATGTGGTACTCAAAGAGGAACATTAGAGACAGTAAATGAGATAAAAGGCTTTAAGACAAATATAAATTTACTTCCAAAAATAAAAGTAGAAGTTGTTGTTGATGATGATTTAGTGGAAAAAATAATTTTAGAAGTAAGAGATAAGATTTCAACAGGTTCAGTTGGAGATGGAAAGATTTTTGTTAGAAACATGGATGAAGCAGTTAGAATAAGAACTGGTGAAAGAGGAATAAAAGCTTTATAAAAGTGCAATGGTGCACATAGGTAATTTATTTAATAAATTATTTATGTGCATTTTTTTATGATTTAGAGGAGATGATATTTTATGAAAAAAATAATTAAAAAATTAGTATCTATTGTTGCAACAACTGTATTTCTTGGAACTTGTTGTGTAGGGTGTGGCAGTAGCTCTAGTGATTCAAAAGGTAAACTTAATTTAATATGTTGGTCAGAGTATATTCCAGATGAAGTAATAAGTGATTTTGAAAGTGAAACAGGAATTCAAGTTAATTTAACAACATTTACAACAGCAGATGAAATGTTAGCAAAGGTTCAATCAGCAGCAGAAGGAACTTATGATATGGTAATAGCTCCTCAAGTTAACACAAAAATCCTTGAATCACAAGGAATGTTAGACAAGTTAGATAAAGATAAAATTGAAAATATTAAAAATGTTGATGAAATGTATATGGGAAATGCTTTAGACCCAAATAATGATTATTCAATTCCTTATTTATATACAAGCCTTGTAATAGCAGTTAATAAAGATGTTGTTACTGATAATATTACAAGTTATAAAGATTTATTAGATACAAAATACAAAGACCAAATGGTTACTGTTGAAGATGCAAGAGCTGTTGTTACAGCAGCATTAAAAGCTACAGGACATGATGTTAATGATACAAGTGATGAAGCTTTAAAAGATGCAAAAGAATATTTAACAAAATTAAAACCAAATATTCATGCATTTAATGGAGATAGTCCTAAAACATTATTATTAAATGGAGAATGTTCAATTGGTTTAATATATGGTGGTGAATGTGCATTAGCAATGGATGAAAATCCAGCTATAGTAGGAGTATATCCAGAAGAAGGTTGCTATTTTGAAATGGATGTTATGATGAAAACAAAAGGTGCTAAAAATCCTGATAGTGTAGAAACATTTATTAATTATATCTTAGATGGTGAAGTAGGAGCAACTATTGCAAAAGCTTATCCATATATATCACCAAACAAAGCAGCTAAAGAAAATTTAGATGAAGAGTATTTATCAAATAATGTTAAAAATCCACCAAAAGAAGAACTTGAAAAAGCTGAACAATTAGATGATTTAGGAGACGACTTAACAAAGTTAGTAGATTTGTGGAATCAATTTAAGACAGAATAAACATATAGTAATAAAGGGGGAAAGGTAAATGGAAAAAACTATAGTAAAGATAGAAAATGTTAATAAGAAATATGGAGATAATCATGTTGTTCATAATTTAAATATGGATATAAAAGAAGGAGAATTTTTAACAATGCTTGGACCTTCTGGCTGTGGTAAAACTACCACACTTAGAATGATAGCAGGTTTTGAAACTCCAACAGATGGAAATATATTCGTAGAAGGACAAGAGATTCAAAATACTGAACCATATGACAGAGAAGTAAATACAGTATTCCAAAACTATGCACTTTTCCCTCATATGACTATATTTGAAAATATAGCTTTTGGATTAAAAATTAAAAAGGTACCTAAAAATGAAATAAAAGAAAGAGTTCTTAAAATGTTAGAACTAGTCCAATTATCTGGTTATGAAAATAGAAAGCCTGACCAATTATCAGGAGGTCAAAAGCAAAGAGTTGCAATTGCTAGAGCCTTAATTAATAAACCTAAAGTTTTACTTTTAGATGAACCTTTAGGAGCACTTGATTTAAAGTTAAGAAAACAAATGCAATTTGAGCTTAAAAGATTACAAAGAAAGCTAGGTATAACATTTATTTATGTTACTCATGACCAAGAAGAAGCATTAACAATGAGTGACCGTATAGCAATTATGTATGGTGGAAATCTTGAGCAAATAGGTACACCAAAGGAAATATACGAAAAGCCAGCTTCAAAATTTGTAGCAGATTTTATAGGGGAATCAAATATTTTCTATGGAACAGTAGGTAAAAAAGAGGCAGAAACTGCTCAAGTATTATTTGAAGATGGTAATGCAATAATAAAGAATGAAAATTTACAAAATAATGAAATAGTATATGTTTCAGTAAGACCAGAAAATATTAAATTATCAGTTAAGCCTGTAGAAGGATTTGCACTTGTAGGAACTATAAAAGAGCATGTATATGTTGGTAATATAAATAAAACAATAGTTGTACTAAAAGATGGTATGGAAATAAAAATGAATAAAAGTACAAAAAATGAATTATTAGCAGAGGGCATGCAAGTATTTGTTTATTGGGATAAAGAAGATGCAGTTGTTATAAAGTCTCAAAGTCAAAATGTTTTTGAAGTAATAGATAATCCAGTATTTACAACAGAAAAAGAATAAAGGGAGGTAAGAAATCATGGCAAAGGAAAAAAAGAAATTTAATTTATCAAGTTTTGTTATGAATTTTCCAGTATCAGCATGGATGATATTATTTGTTGCAATTCCTTTTATATATGTTGTATGTATAAGTTTTTTTCATAAAGGAACATATGGTGGAGTAACATTTAAGTTTACTATAGATAACTATAAAGCTATATTTGATCCATTATATTTAGTGACATTTGGAAAATCATTTTTAATATCATTAGTTACTACATTAATATGCATATTAATAGCATATCCATTTACATATTTTATAGCACAAAAAACAGAAATAAAAAAATCAGTATTTATGTCATTAGTAATGATTCCATTCTTAGTTAGTTCATTAATTAGATTATTTGCATGGATTAGTATTCTTAGAAAAGATGGTATTTTTAATTCATTACTTATGAATCTTGGAATTATAAATGAACCTCTTCAATTAGTTTATAACAACACAGGTTCAATTATAGGGCTTGTATATATGTTACTACCATATATGATTTTACCATTATATAGTTCAATAGAAAAATTAGATAAATTTTATTTAGAAGCTGCAAGTGATTTAGGTGCAAAGCCTGCAACAACATTTATGAAGGTAACATTACCATTAACTGCACCTGGAATATTTGCAGGGTCAATCTTAGTATTTATTCCATCTCTTGGATTATATTTTGTAACTGACTTATTAGGTGGTAGTAAAACACAAGTAATTGGTAACTTAATTAAAAATCAATTCATTACTGCTAGGAACTGGCCATTAGGTGCAGCACTTTCAGTATTTTTGATAATAATAACTTTAGTATTAATTTATTTATATCAAAAAGCTGGAGGAGATATGGATGAACTTGGAGTATAGAAAGAAAGGAGCTAAAGGTTATGAAAAAAGAAAGTAAAAAAAAGGTAGCAAATATATTTAAGAATATATATATAGCTCTAGTATTTCTATTCTTATTTATACCAATAATATTTGTATTTGTGTTTTCATTTAACACATCTAAAATGAACATAGTGTGGGAAGGCTTTACATTACAATGGTATGGTACATTCTTTAAAAATAGATCCCTAATGTCGGCCTTAGAAAATACTTTAATTATTGCAGTAATAAGTACATTAGTATCTACAATAATTGGTACATTAGGTGCAGTAGGACTTTATAAATATGATTTTAAAGGAAAAGGAATAATAGATAAATTACTATATATACCAATAGTAATTCCGGAAATAGTTTTAGGTGTTTCATTATTATCTATATTTTCAATATTAAATATTCCTTTAGGATTAGGAAGTATAACTTTAGCACATATAACCTTCTCAATTCCATTTGTTGTAATAAATGTTAGAGCAAGAATAGCAGGCTTAGATAAATCTTTAGAAGAAGCAGCTATGGATTTAGGAGCAAATAGAGTAAAAACATTTTTAAAAGTTACATTGCCACTATTAATGCCTGGAGTTACATCAGGTGCAATGCTTGCTTTTTCATTATCAATAGATGATGTAATAATAAGTTTCTTTACATGTGGACCTGGAAGCACAACACTTCCTATAAGTATTATGTCAATGGTTAAGACAGGAGTAAAACCTGAAGTAAATGCTCTATCAACTGTAATAATGTTAATAACAATAGTTATTATTAGTATAAAAACAGGATTCCAAGTAAAAAAATTAAATAAAAAAGCTTATTAATCCAAAGAAATCAGGAGGAATATGCTATGTATGATGTGGTAATAAAAAATGGTACTATAATAGACCCCAAAAGAGAAAAAACTACAATAGCTAATATTGCTATTCTCAATGGAAAAATAGTAGAAATAACAAGAGAAGAAATAGAGGGAGTAGAAAATATAAATGCAAAAGGAAAAATAGTATGTCCAGGCTTTATAGATATTCATACTCATGTTGATGGCAATAGAGATTGTGCTAAAGGCTTAGTAGCTATGGGAGTAACAACTGTATATAGTGGTAATTGTGGAATGGGATTAGATAACTTAGAACTATTTTATAAAAAATATGAAGAAGAAGGATTTTTAATAAACCAAATTCAACAGGTAGGGCATACAAAATTAAGAGAACAAGTAGGATTAACTGATAGATACAAACCAGCAAATTGCACTGAGATTAATAATATGAAGTTAATTTTAGAAGATTTATTTAAAATAGGTGCAAGTGGGTTATCCTTTGGTCTTGAATATGTACCTGGAAGTTCTAAAGAGGAAGTTTTAGAACTTTCAAAATTAGCAGCAAAATATAATAAACTTATCTCAATACATACTAGAGGTGATTGCTATGGAGGGTTAGCTTCATTAAGAGAAGCAATTAATATAGCAAAAGAAACTGGAGCATCAGTACAAATATCTCATTTAGTATATCAATATGGTATGGGCATGGCAAGAGAAGCTATAAATATGATAGAAGATGCTAGAAATGAAGGGTATGACATATCAGTAGATAGTGGATTATATAGTGGATTTGCAACAGAAATAGGCAGTGCTGTATTTGATGAAGGATGCACAGAAAAATGGGGATGTGACTATAGCAGCCTTATATGTGGAGGAGGAGAACATAGAGGTGAGAGATTAACAAAAGAGCTATATAAAGAGCTAAGAGAAAAACACCCTGAATATTCTGCAATAGGCATGGTAGGAAATGAATATGAGGTATTTGAAATATTAGAAAGGCCTTATGTAATGGTAGGAACTGATGCAGGAACCTATTATGATAAT